>JANWJY010000001.1 GCA_025451715.1 Fimbriimonadaceae bacterium
ACATTTGGCGTGAATTGGATCATTCGATACTTCATTCAGTGCTCCCTCGGGTCGCGCTAGGCTACTCTTGAATCGTTGTTCACGGGGCGTGTGGCAGAGGCAATCCGCCCGATCACCCCTGGTCCGAGACGACAAGCGTCACCTTCGACTCCGCCGGGCGCGTCAACCGCAAGAACTGCCGAACGGGATGTACGAGACGTACCACTTCGACGACAGGTTCCGCGTCGAGGAGGTCAAGACCTGCAACTCTTCGAACGCTCTGCAGGGCACGAAGGGCTACGACTGGGACACGGCCAGTCGAATCACACAAGCGACCGAGGACAGCCCATGCGTCACGCTCATTGGGCACGGGCAGTGGCGCGATCGATGTGCCGAATTTCTCGTCGGCTGACCGTCACGAGCGACTCATGCCATCGTGCGACATGGCCAGCGTATCACGGCGTGAGCGCAGTGTCGGCGGCGCGCTTGATCCTTCCACGCCGGTCCTTGATAGACTGCGCCTGCTTGAACACGTCAGCGTTGCCGGGCTTGTCCCACGCGGCAAGCGCGGTGATCGCGTTCACCACCACCTGGATCGGCGCCCTTTCATTGATCAGCGAGCGCAGCTTCTGCGTCGTCGCTGCGTCGGCCGGCAGTCTGCCGAGTGCGACTACGGCCTGAGCCTGCCGGTCGAAGTTCGGGTTCTCGAGCTGGCCCATCCAGAATGAGCGTAGCTCAGGCTTGTTGAGGCCAGCGAGCTTCGCGGTGGTCTGGAACGCGGGCTGCTCGCGGTCGCGGTCCGCGTTCAGCGCGTCCGTGACGAACTTGATGTTCGTCTCGGTCGGGTCGTCGAGCAGCCTGCTCATTGCGATCGTTCGGTCGGACGGGTTCGGCGCGTCCATCAAGATGAACGGAAGCTCTTCCTTCGCCCAGTGCACTTCACGGATCTCGCGAAGGAAGTCGTGGTCGGGGTCGAGCACGACGCAAGCAGGGCGCGAGTCGACTGGGATGTCGAAAGTCTCCTCGACCTTCGTAATGTGCACAGGTGCGTGTCGGAATCCGCCCCGACTCAGCCCGTTCGTCGTGAAGCCGATCTTCGTCGCGATGTTGTAGATGGGCGTGCCCTTGCTGGTGTCCTGCAACTGTTTGACTGTAAGAAGGATTCGTCCAGGGCCCATCGGTTCACGGTCCGGCGCAAACTTCCACGTGTAGTCGAGCACCGGGTGGCCGGGGCTGTCGATCCACTGCTTCCAGAACGGTTCGCAGTTGATCCCGCTCGACTCCGTCATGACGCGGCAAAGCTGAGAGCTCTGCACAGGTGTGTGCCGCCATTTCGTCAGATACGCCTTCAGCCCGGCGAAGAATGCTTCGTCGCCGAGGAACCTGCGCAGCGTGTGGAGGATAGCGCCACCTTTTGGATACGAATGGGAGTCGAACATCGAGTCGCCGTTGGGGTACATCTTGGTGCTCAAAGGGCGAACGTACCGTCGAGCCTCTTCCAGATACCCCTGGGTGTTCCCTTCAATCTCCCACATGTAAGCGTCTGGGCCGCGGCTGTGCTCGAAGTAGATCGACTCCATGAACGTCGCAAAGCTCTCGTTGAGCCAGATGTCGCCCCAATCCATGCACGAGACGAGGTCGCCGAACCACTGATGTCCGAGCTCGTGGGAGTTGAGGCTCGCGGAGCGGAAGAATCCGTCGCGCGCCTCGGTCAGAGAGCCCTCGCCAAGCGTCGTCGCGGAGACGTTCTCCATCCCGCCGCCGAAGTCGTACATCGAGTTCTGCGCGTACTTTGGCCACGGATACTTCACACCGATGCGCTGTGAGAAGAACGAGAGCATGTCCTTCGTGTCGCTGAACGTGTCGTCGATGTACATCGCCATCCCTTTTGGCACGACGTACCACAACTCGACTCCCTCCCAGTTGTCTTTCTTGACGTCGAACGGCCCGCCGCAGAGGCTGAGGAGGTACGTCGCGTGTGGCTGCGTCATTTTCCAGTGGTACTTCGCAGTCCTGTACGCCTTGCTGAATGTCTTGCTGACGAGGCTCCCGTTTCCGACGACGATCCAGTCGGCCGGGACCGTTGTGACCGTCTCGCTGGTCGCGAAGTCGTTCGGGTAGTCCCACGTTGGGGCCCACTCGGAGTTGGACTCCGTCTCGCCCTGCGTCCAGAACCCGACGCGAAGCGGATCGACCGTGTTCGCGCGCGGCTGGATCCAATGCCACCCGCCGCCGCCCTGTCCAAAGCCCCGGCCCTGCGCGTTGCTCGAGACGTACGTGAAAGCGACGTTGACCGACTTGCCTTTCGCAAGTCCGCTGGCCCTCACAAAGACGTTCTTGCCTTCGCGACGGAAGGTCGTCGCGGCTCCGCCCACTGTGATGGACTTGATGTCGAGCCCTGTGCCCGCCATGAACCGCAGCTCCGTCAGCCCGCTTCGCAGTGGGCTGACCGTGTTGGTGGCCCTGCCCGTGATCGTGCGCTTGGCGTAGTCGACCGTGGTGACGACGGCGAGGTGCTGCAGGTCGTACTGCCGGTCAGGGGCGTAGTGGAGCGATGCGCGCGGCGGCTCGAACGGGTTGCCTTGCTGCCCTTGCTGGGCGAGGGCGATGAACGGGAGGACGGCGAGCAGGAAGGTCAGTCGGGGTCTCATGGGTTTCTGCCAGCTATGTTATTGCAATCGCGCCCTGTTAGTCAGCCCGATTTGCCTGCTGGACCACAAAAGAGCGGCTAGGTTCTGCACCTAGCCGCCGCCTATCCGTCCAACCGGCTCAGCTATTTCATGTTCACGCACATGCACGACGAGAGGATGCGGGTGTCCGAGTCCACCCACGCTCCTGTGAACTGCGCGGCGTAGTTGGATGCGTCCGTGCCGCGGCTCTGTCCGCGCAGGGCCTGCGTCATGCCGTAGAGCCCCCATCCGTTTCCGGGGAGCTTTTCGAGGTCCACGCGATAGACCGCCTCCGCCTCTTTGAAGCGTTTGTTCTTGACGAGCACCGCACCTAGCGCATGGCGGGTTGGCTGCAGCCAGTCTGGCGGTTCGTTGTAGCGCAGGTTGTCCTCCCCGGTGACGGCGCGTCGCAAAGATGCGATCGAGGCGTCGACCTTGCCTTCTCCGAGAAGGATCTCTCCGTTCATCAGGAGCTCGGCGACTGCCAGCACGTCGACCGCCGTGTTGTTTCCGACGGTCGTTCCCGCGGGCACCTTGGCGCGCGCGTTGTAGAACATGTACTGCTCTTGCCGGGCCTTCTTCGTGTCGCCCTTGACGCTGTATGCGACGGACCGCGACATGTGCCGCACGGTGCGCATCACGGGGAACTTGTCGCCTGGGTCTTTCATTGCGAGCAGCTCGTCCCACTTGCCGAAGCGTACTCGTACCTCATAGATCGATGCGAGGTACCCGTCGAGGATCGGAGCGAACGCCTCAAGAGTCTCGCGCGGAATGTTCGTCATCGCACTGTCCATCCCCTCGATCGCAAGCTTGGACTGTCCGCGCATCATCGCCGCGAAGGCGAGCATCTGGTGGTTGTGCATCATGTAGAAGGCGTAAAAGCCCTGGCGCGGCGACTTCTCCATGTACTTCACCTCTGCGGCTGTGGCCAAGACGTTCGACTCGATCGCCTTTTGCCAGTCGCCAGTCCGGACATAGATGTGCGAGGGCATGTGCTCCATGTGCCCGGTCGAAGGCATGAGGCCTAGGAGCGTGTCTGCGGCGTTCTTTGCGAGCTCCGGGTGTTCGCCGGCCTCGACCGCGTGGATGTAAAGGTGCAACGCGAGCGGGTGCTTGGGGCTAAGCTTGAGCACGCGCTCGACCTCCTTGATGATCGCGGCTGTCCATGATCGCGGCTTGTGGTCCGGCGTGTGCAGGTCCCACGGGTGCAGCGTCATCTTTGACTCGGCGTGCATGATCCCGATGTCGGCGTCCTTTGGGTAGTTGCCTGCAAGCTTTTGCATTGCGTTCGCATACGCGATGTCGAGCGGTCCGCGAGCAGCATTGAAATCGCTTGAGAACCGCACGCGTGCGGCTGAGACGAGGTCCTTCTCCACCTGCGTCTCATTGTTTAGCGCGGCTCGTGCTTTCTGCACGGCTTGCCACGCCTCTTCCGCGTTCGCCGGGTCGACCATAGGGTTGTTGATGTGCGGGCCGTTGGCGGTGGCGACTCCCCACCACGCCATCGCGCATTCGGGGTCCAGCTTGGCGGCGTACCGGAACGACTTCTTGGCCTCGTCGTGGTTGAACGCGAACAGGAACGCGAGCCCCTGGTCGAAGTATTTCTGGGCACCTGGACTGCTGGTCGTGACCTTGCGATGGACCCCGCCGAGGCCGTCGAAGGTAGGGGGCGCGTCCTGCGCGGGGGCGAGGACGGCGAGGGCGATGAGCGCGGAGAGTTGCATAGCGGTTGTGTCGCGTTTTTTACCCGGGCGTCACGGGACGGCCTGACTTTCGGGCCAGTCTTGAGACCCTCTCTCGAGGAAACGACAACTGCGATACACTGAGCGGCATGCGGGCACTTCGCCTCTTCGGCGTCTTGGCTGGACTTTCGTTCTGCACCAACATCGGTTGGACGTGCTGCCTGGCGTTCAACGCTTCGAACCCGATGAGCCTGGTCGACGAGAAGGCGATCATTGTCTGGGACCCGGAGCGCAAGCTCGAGCACTTCGTGCGACAGGCGTCGTTCGAGGGAGAGGCTCAGGACTTTGGTTTCATCGTTCCATCTCCGACCGAACCGAAAGTGGCGGAGGCGAAGGGCGAGGCGTTCGGCGCGCTCGAAGAATTCGTTGCTCGTCAGGACAACGGGAATCGCCGGACTGCGGGAGCAAGCTCAGAGGGATTGGATGCAGCCGAGCCAGCAGGAAGCGTCGAGGTCATTGACCAATACACGATCGGCGATTACGAGGTCAGCATCCTCAAGGCTACCGACGGCAAGGCGATGCTCAATTGGCTCGAAACCAACAACTACACGAACCGTCCCGCGATGGAAGAGTGGCTCGACCACTACTCAAAGATGGGTTGGTACTTCGCCGCGCTGAAGTTCGTGCGATCCGAAGACGCACAGACCCCACAGACCAGCGCAGTGCGCGTGTCGTTCACAACCGACGTCCCGTTCTATCCCTACAAAATGCCCGAGGACACATGGCCGAAGGGTCACGTGCGACCGATAGCGCTTTATTTCATCTCAGGAGGGATCGCGCGCGGTCAGTACCGCGGCAGCAGCAAAGACTGGGAGGCAGAAGTTAAGTGGTCTGGAAGTCTCCCGCGCGAGGAGGCGGTGTCGCTCGCGACGAACATCGGCCTGACGGCTGACGACATCCCGGAGGCGGCGACGCTCACCGCGTTCCACAACGCCGAGAACTCGCAGGGCTATGGCCAGGACCTGTTCTTCTTGACGTACAACTCAATCTTGCCGACGTGGGCCGTGCTGCTGATCGTCGTGCTGGCGGTCGCGGGGCTCGTCTATATGTTCGTGACGAGGAAGAAGAAGACGACTACCGGCCCGTGAGGTACTCGCGGCCGTACATCGCCGCCTGCGGCGCGACGGTGTCGATCGCCCTCGGCGCGAGCACGAACGCGAACTTCAGCGCAAACTCGCCTTCCGGCGCGCCCTGAGTGTAGGTTCCAGAGCCGCGCGCCGTCGTCGAGGCGAAGCCCTTGAACGCTGTGACCTTGTTGCCGACGATCGTCAGCTCGGACTCAAGCGCCCCGATCAAACTCTGCTTTCCGCTGGCCATCGAGAAAGAACCGGTCAAGACATGGCCGCTCCCGACCCTCTTGACGGTGAACGACTTCTCTTTCACATGGCCGGTTTGCCAGAAGTCGGGCTCGCCGCGCACTGCGTCGACGAAAGTAAATCTGCACAATCGCATCTGCAGCGACTCTGGGACCTCTCCAGACGCAAGCGATTTCGCCTCATCGGGGAGGATCCACAAGTGGTCGCGCTGTAGGTTCTCGTTCGACTCCGCGCATCCTTCCGGCACTGGCAGAATCCGCGAATACACTCGTACGATACTCGCCCCGGCCGGCGGACCGACCGGCGCATAGGAAAGCACTTCGATTGGAACCTCGGTCGGCGGCGACGCTTTGAACTTCTTCAGTCCGTCGGCCATAAATCCGAGCACGCGCTCTATCGAGCGGTTGTTGTTGAATCCGAACGCAGTCCCGTCAGCCGCGACGACATAGAACCCCTGTGACGTGTGGCCGGTGTCAACTCGCGCATTGATCTTCGCGACCGTCGACATGTACCACTTGCCCAGCTCAGACTGCCGATTTTGCAGGTCGTGGGTGTTGCCAGCGACAGGTACGAAGTCTCTCAAGGCGGAGATCACCTTGTCGTCTGTAAAGAGGAACCGACGGTCCCACAGGCCGTTGTTTCACGTACATCCCAGCGGGTTGCCGTTCATGATCCAGAAGAACATCGGCTTGCCGCTGTTTGCGGAGTCCATCCGCGCCTGATTGAGGTCGGTCCGCCAAGGGATCGAGAGCCATTTCTGCTCTTCCGGCTTCGGTAGGATCGGCGCTATCTTTGCGTCGAGGTCGGCAACCGCTATGGAAAGCAGAAGGGCGATCATGGCGTGCTCTGGTCGACCAGGGCGAACGACGCCGGTGTCGAACCCGGTTGGTCGGTCGTGTAGCTCGCTACAAATGTCAGCTGCCCAGCAGCGGAGATCGTGTAGTGCCAGATCGTGCCATCGCTCTGGTTGGCGATGTAAGCGAAGTTCGTGCCGGGTGCGACAAAGATCGGCATCGGCCCCTCACCTGCGAGCTTCGTAGCGGGCGAGAGCGGAACGAGCGTCCCGATCGGCTGGATCGCGAACTGCATGATCAGCGTGCCCTCATAGTCCGCCGTGTAGAAGAACTCGTCGTTGTAGACCATCGACGCGAGGTTCGAAACGCCCGTAAACACGTTTCCGTTCGGGACCAGGCCGTGGTCCCCGAGCGAGATCGTGTACATGTGAATGTTCTTCGATATCTCGCACGCGACGTACGCGTACAGTCCGTTGTTCGTGACGGTCATCCCACTCGCACCCGCCCCTGCGGCGACCGTCGGTGTTGCGTGCGGCACGAGGCTGCCGTCTAAGTTCACAGCGAACTGGTTGATCGTCGCCCCATCGCGACAGACAAGATAGAGCACGTCTCCGCTCGGGTGGAACGCTCCATACCGCGGATCGCTTCCCGTAGCGAGGAACGGCGTCGCCATCGGCACGAGCTGCCCTGCCCCATCGATCGTAAACTGATAGATTCGGTTGTTGGTCGAGTCGGGGACGTACACCGCGTTCTTCGTCGGGTGCGCGAAAATGCTCCATGCCGCGCCAGACATCGCGACGGTCGCAGGCGAGAGCGGCGTGAGCGTTCCACCTGGCTCGATGCGATACTGGCTAACCTGTGTCGGAGTTATCCGGCTCACGTACAAGAACTGCCCGTCCGCGCTCGCCGCGAGTCCGGTCGGTGTGAGGTCGGTCGACTCGGGCGTCCCGACCTTGGTCAAGGCTCCGTTTGTGAACATCTCGAAGACTGTGATCGAACCTTGAGGGTTCGCACCGCGGTTGCCGACGTACAGGAACTGTTCGAGCGTTGTCCCGGTTGCGCCACCGCCATTGCCGCCGCCGTTCCCGCCTCCGTTTCCGCCACCGGCCGCAGTTCCGCCGCCACCGCCGCCGCCACAAGCCGATGCGACGATGACTACGGCCAAAGAAACGAACGCGAGGATTGCCTTCTTCATGTCAACTGACCCAGGTTCAAGCTAGGCTCGATTAGGATACCGCGCCCTCTCGTTCAGACGCGCCAGCCGAGGTCAATCGTGCAGTTTCGGGGCCTCGATGGGCCGATCTCCCAGCATTTTCGAAAGCGTTTGCTCCATCGCCCGGGCCCAGATCCAGTAGCCGTCCTCGTTCGGGTGCAGCGAGTCGGGCATAAGCAACGAGCGCATCTCGCCGCTTGGTCGCAAAAAGTATTTGCCGATGTCGAGGAACACCACGTTCTCACCGTCAGCGACCGACCGGAAGCCCTCGCTGGCTTCTGCCACGGCCCTCCTCAGCGGGTCGCCGGGTTCGAGCCCCCGCGGGAAGACCGCAAGCAGCAGGATCTTCGCCGAACTGACCTCGCTCCGCAGCTTGGCCACGATCGCGCGCACGCCGTCCGCTGTCTGCGCCGGGCTCGACGAGCCATGGCCGACGTTGTTCGTGCCGATCATGATCACGATGACCTTGGGGCTCAGTCCGACCAGTTCTCCGTTCGCAAGCCGCCAGAGCACGTGCTCCGTGCGGTCGCCGCTGAACCCAAAGTCCGCCGCACGCCTATGGCCGTAGTAGTGGTCCCAAACCAGCTTGCCACCGCCCTCCCAACTGTGCGTGATCGAGTCGCCCAGGAACGCGAGCTCGACACCGCCCGCCTTTGTCACAGCGACCTTCTGGTCGTGCCTCTCTCTCCACCACTGCTCACCGAGCCGCTCGGCGGGCGTCGTCGCGACGTGCTGGGTCAGCCCATGGGAAGCGGTCATCGCAGCGGCCAGGGCCAATTCGGCAAACATGTCCAAAGGTTTACCCGCTCAGGGCCGTTCGCGCCAGAATAGACCAGTGCTGCGCGATTGGAAGCTCATAGACGTCCCCTATTACCGGCTTGACGAGGCCGCGGACGTCTTGGCGAGGGCCTTCGCCACCGATCGAGTCATCGCGCATATCGTCCCACCGAGCACTCCGGACCGCTACAACGTACTGAAGATGCTTTTCAAAGCCGGGTGCATGTCACGGCTCTCGCAGGGCCACGCGCTGCTGGGCGCCGAATGGAACAACAAGATCGTCGCTGTCGCTAACTTGCTTCCGACCTACCGCCCAGCCCTGACACCTTCGATGACGCGCATGTGGACCCAGGTGGCGGATGCTCTCGGCCCGGAGGGCTACAAGCGCATGGAAGACTATGTCGCGCTGCGCGAAAAGCACAAGCCACCCCGTCTGCACCACTACCTCATCTCCATCGGCGTCGACCCCGAGTATCAGAGCATGGGATTTGGCAAGGCGCTCGTCGAGTCAACCGTACAGGCCGTGGTCGACGACCCGACCTCGGCAGGGGTGATGCTCGACACGGACGGGGAGAAGAACCTCGTGTTCTACGAGCGCAACGGGTTCTCGGTGATCGGTAAGGAGGACCTCGACGGAACCGAGGTCCTCTACATGTACCGCGGCGTGCGCTGAGCTACGCGATTGCCGACCCGGCGCCCTTGTCGAAGTCCGACTTATTGAAGCCACCGAGCACTATGCCGACTAGTGTCACGAGGGGACTGACGATCATGTACCAACTCGGTAGATTCATCTGGGCCTCTCCCATCACCATCATCGTCTTTAGGAATCCTGTCGGCTCCGGCTGCCCCTCAGGAGGCTTGGGCGGCTCACCGCCCGCGAAAGCAATACTGACGATTGTCAGCACTGCGAACAGCCCCAGGTAGATGTAGGTCGTCGTCTTGTCTTTTCCGATAGCGCGGGCGACGGCGGCGCCGAGGTACGCGGTCGCGCCTGAGACGACGAGACAGAGAACGATCCACATCGTAGTCGGCACCTTAGTTGTCGGGTCTGCGATCCCGTCGGGCCCCACGGCTGCCGCGAGGACCATGAACAATATGATCGCCCCAATGAAGCTACCGATGACACCGACCAGCACACCACCAATCATCCTTCCCATAACGACTCCTATCGAAAGGACGAGCATGGGGTTGCAACTGGTGCTGACAGAACTAGGCCGCTAGGCCGTAGAATCGGGTCGTGCCTCTCGCCTCAGCCGCCCTATTGCTCGCCGTCTTCTCTCACGATCCCGTCCAGGACAGGTTCAACGCCCTCTTCAGCGCCTCTGAGCTACCCGGACTGTCGCCGTGCGTGATCCTAAAGGACGGGACGGAGATCCTTCTCGCCGCGGGCCATGCGGATGAGGAAAAGCAGCCGCCGATGACCCCAAAGCATCGATTCCTATCCGGCAGCACGGGAAAGACATTCTTCGCTGCTCTCGCACTACAGCTCGAAAGTGAAAGCGTGATTGACCTGGGCGCGAAGCTCAAAAGCTTCCTAGGGGCCGAAGACTGGTACTCGCGGCTGCCCAACTCCGAAACGGTGACGTTTGCACAACTCATGCGGCACGAGAGTGGCATTCCTGAGCACCTGGACAACCCCGCGTGGCTCGCGAAGGTACTCAAGGATCCCTTAACAGAGTGGAGCCCGCGTGAGTTGATCGAGTTCTCACTCGACAAGGAACCGCTGTTCAAACCTGGTGAGGGCTGGTCGTACTCAGACACCAACTACATCTTCCTTGCGATGGCGATCGAGAAGAAGACGGGCAAGAGGGCGTACGACATGATTCGCGAGCGGTTTCTTACGAAGCTTGCGCTTTCAGCGACGGAGCCATCGACCAAGTTGAGCTTCGACAGTTTCGCGAACGGCAACCACGCGAACGGCGCGCTGTTCCCTGCCGGTTGGGCTGCAAAGGAAGGCAAGCTGAAGATCACGCCGCAGTTCGAGTGGGCTGGAGGTGGCTTTGTCACGAACCCGCGTGACCTCGCGTTCTGGATCAGAAGCGTCATGTCCGGCAAAGTGCTTTCCGAAGCGGCTCTGACGAAGATGAAGTCTTCGGTCGCCGCGAGGACTGGTCGCGGGCACGAGTACGGCTACGGCCTGCAGGTCAGACCGACCGAGATCGGCAAGTCGTTCGGACACAGCGGCTGGTACCCGGGCTATATCGCTGACGTACAGCACTTCCCTGACACCGGCGTGACCGTGTGCGTCATGGCTAACTCCGACTCCATGGCCGCTTTCAAGACGAATTACCAGCTCT
>JANWJY010000002.1 GCA_025451715.1 Fimbriimonadaceae bacterium
GGGCGGGACTTCAGGCTGACCGACGTGCACGGGAACGTCGTTCAGGCCCTAGTAAAGTAGCCGCATCCGCATGCCACTGACGTAGAATAGGGCCATGATCACCAGCCTGATTCTCGCGAGTGTCCTATCCATGTCTCCGGCCAACATTTACGAGTTCAAGATGGACAACATCGACGGCAAGCCCGTCGAGCTGACGAAGTTCAAGGGTCAAGTGCTCGTGGTCGTCAACGTCGCAAGCAAGTGCGGCCTAACCCCGCAGTACGAGGGCCTTGAAGCGATGTACAAGAAGTACAAGGACAAGGGCCTGAGCGTGCTCGGCTTCCCCGCCAACGAGTTCGGCGGTCAAGAGCCCGGCACGAACGCAGAGATCAAGGAGTTCTGCACCGGTAAGTACAACGTCACCTTCCCGATGTTCAGCAAGATCGTCGTGAAGGGTGAGGGGATCCATCCTCTCTACAAGTGGCTGCTCGACCAGACGGAGGACAAGGCCGACATCGAGTGGAACTTTGCGAAGTTCGTGGTCGGTCGAGACGGCAAGGTGATCGCGCGCTTCCATCCGAAGACGGCTCCCAACGACCCCGCCTTCGTCGCAGTGGTCGACAAGGCACTAGCATCAAAATGAAAACTATTCTTCACAGCAACGACATCGAGTGCAAGGGCTGCACCGACTCGATCGAGAAGGCGCTACTGGAGCTTGGAGGCGTCTCGTCGGTTCTGGGCAACCCTGAGACGAAGATGGTGACTGTCGAGCACGACGATCTGATGAGCATTGACGAGCTGCTTATCCGCATGGAAGAAGCAGGCTTCGAGTCGAAGGTCGTCCCTTAGCCATCCTTTTTGTCCTTGTCATCGTCTGAGAGGCTGCTCTCGAACAACTTGCGCAGCCTCTCCTTCTCTGCCCTCTCCTGTTCGCGACGCTTGACGTCGCCCATGAAGCGGTCGAACTCCTTGTTCTCCTTCTTCTCCTGCTGCTTGGGGGCGAGGTTAGGCACGTCGCCGAACCTCATGATCGGAATGCGGTTCGTCGCGTAGAGCCACAGCAGCGGCAAGGGCAACGCTGTCACGAAGCCGACGTAGGGGTTGCCCCAGCCATACTCAATGACGACGCCGGCGACGCAGAGCCACATCAGCACGCGCGTCGGCACCGGCACCAGCATCATCAGCATGATCTGCGCCGACGGATTGACCAGGCACCAAGTGAAAATGATGAACTCAAGCGGCAGATTGAGCGACGGCAGGATCATGCTCGGGCCGAAGACCACCGTTCCAAGGAAGTAACAAAGCCCGCCAAGGAACGTGACCGAGAAGAAGAACGCGACCGTCCCCCACAGGCCCAACCGCTTCTCAAGATCTGAGAGGAACTGGTACGTGATCCAGCACGCGAGCGCGAACCAGATCACCGCGTCGATGCCGCGGACGAACGGGTACGTGAACAGCGTCCACGGCATGGAAAGGTCGGGCGAGTAGGAAAGGTACTTCCAGAACGGGTTCGAGTCCTCGGCGCTGAAGAACCAGCCACCGAGGAAGCACGCGACGAGGGCAATGACGAGAATGCGCGTCGCCATCGGAGCATCCCCGCTGCCCGATCTTCCCGCGTTCCACGTTTTGCGCATAGACTTACGCTCGCCCGCCGTGCTACAACATACCTGGACGGATGAGAAGCGGCCAGGGTTGTCTGGGAAGGCAAATGGCTGAAGGACAGTGAGCGTCAAAACATGAAGTTCTATGTGATTTGGAGCGACGGGAGGAAGTTCGGCCCGGCCGACATTCCGACTTTGATTCAGTGGGCCCAGGAAGGGCGGCTGAACCGCGAGACCATGGTCGAAAACGCGGAGACCGGCCTACAGGGCCGCGCGCGCGACATTCAGGGGATGACCTGGCCGACTTTGGCACCGGTAACGGACCTTGGTGGCGGCGACCCGACGCTCAAGGCGGGTGAGAAGCCGCTAGCAACGCCAAGTTCGTTCCAAATTCCAGGACAGCCGAAGCCGTACATCGCAGGGCAGCCGCAAGACCCGCTCAGCCAACCGCAACAACCTCAGCAGCCCCAGCAATCTCAACCGTCGCACTACGACACACAGAGACAAGCGACACAGGGCCCGGGCATGCCAAATCCCTCCTATCAGCAGCCCCCCCAGCCTGGCTCCCCCTACCCGCGAGACGCGGGATACAACAAGCACGTCGACGACGGTAGCCAGAAGATGGTCACCAACGCATGGATCATGACGGTCGTCAGCTTCTTGCTGTGCGGCTGCTTCATCATCTCGCCGTTCGCGATCTACACGGCTAAGCGTGCCAAGAACATGGGCAACCAGAGCGCACAGGCTCCAATGGTCGCGGCGACGATCTTGCTCGTCATAGAACTGCTTGGCTGGGGTACGTATTTCGTTATCGTCGGAATGGCCGTAGCACAAGGCAACGCGTGGACGCCGCCCGGAAGTTAGTTGGCGGCCTCGGAGGGAATCGAACCCCCGACGCCCTCCTTAGGACGGAGGCGCTCTATCCACTGAGCTACGAGGCCGGGAAGCACAATGTACCTTGGGGCGGTGTCCGACCTTGGGCTAACCGCCCCGCCTGTTTATTGCGGCCGCGACCTGGGACCGCCAGGGTTCGGGCAGTTCTGCTAGCGGCACGTACCTCGTTGCCGATGTCGTGTCGTCGACCTGCGCGACGTGGTGCGTGTATCCGACACCGGGCGCGAACACCTCGACCTGAAGGCGCTCGACGTTCGCCACCGCGGCGAGCTTGAAGTCTGCACCCAGGTCACCTGGCGGCTGGCGGCTATTGTCCGCGAACTGCTCGATCGTCTGCACTTGGTTCGTCCCTGGGATGTTCGACTTCGGCGCGGGCCGCAAGAGCGAGTTCCTGTAGACGACGATCTTGACCTCGCAGTTTTCGGGTACCCGGCCAGTGATCGAGAGTGGCCCGTAGGACGAAACACCCTGATAGTTCCATCCGTTGGGGTTCCAGCTCACGTTCGGTGGCTGGCCCGAAAACGTCGCGCCCTGTGACGTGATCTGCTCTTCGATCAACTCCCTCACGCTGCTGGAGAGGCTGCGCAGCGGGAGCACGCAACCGCCGTTCTGCGCGTTGCGCTTTTGTATCGGGTTGAGAGATCCATACGTCTTGAGCGCGATGAAGTCGCGCCCGTCCTTGCCGACCGGAACGAACGCCGCAGCGAACCGCCAGTTGAATCCAAACTCGGCGGCGTTTTCCATTTGATACGCGAACGCAGAGATCGAGTCCAGCGTCGCACGCCCGCTGCGCTCATGGTTAGAGACAAACCGCGACACCGCAGTGCGGTCGAACCGCCCGCCCTTTCCCCAGAACGGGTCGGTGGCGCGGACCTGGAGGATCTTCGTCTTCTGGTCCTCGACCATCGTCATCCCGCGGAGCCATTGGTTCCATGCCGTGTTCAGGTCCGTGCCCTTCGCCCATGACGGAGTCATCACGAGGGTGTCGGGCAGGACCGCGACAAAGTCCCTTTCCGCTTGCTGAGCCATCTGGAGCAGCGGTTCGGAACCGTAAAGAGTGTGCAGCTCGTTCGCGAGCAGGTCCTTGGCGATGCCGATCGAGAGCGACCGGTCCGCTTCTGTGCTCGACGGATCGTTGTTCGCGACCCTTGTCACGCTCAGCGCAAGCGGGCTGAGCTCGAGCTGTCCGGTGAGCGTCGGAATGCTCGGCCTTCGCCCAGGCAGCCCGCTGTCGGCACGCCCATTGAACGTTGCGATCTGCGAGTTGCCCGAGCCGGACATCTGTCCATTCATCGACATCCGGCGCATCAAGTTGACTCGGACGTATCCGCTCGAGCGGGTGACCGTGACCGCGTAGTCGACCTGGTGTCCTGCTGGATGCATGCCGCCGAACGGTGCACTCGTTCCCACCGACTGCGCAATATCGGAGTACGCACTCATGTCAGCTTCCTACTTCTGGATCGCGCCTTTGATCTCGGCAGGCATGTCGCCGGTACCGTCACTGCTGAGGAAGTAACGCACGGGCCTGCCCTCAACGGCGCCGACGAAAGTGTCCTCGCCCAACACCCGCACGACACGCCCGCCGAGTCGGACCTCGGGCGAGTACGCCTGCAGCGTCTTGCCCGCCTCTTGCATCAGCGCCGGCGACCTTTTTGGGTCGCTAACGTCGATCAGCGCCTTCTTGATTGCGTCCTTGTCGATCTCGCGCTCGGGGTTCTTGTCGAGGAACTCCTTGACCGACTTTCTGATCCCCTCGTCCTCCTCGAGCTTGGCCTTGAGCTGTTGCTTCGGGCCGCGGTCGAGGTACAGGACCGTCTCCTTCCTGAGCCATTCCGCATCGAGCGTCACCGCGATGACGCGCATGGCCTCCTCGATTGGCACGCCGGTGAGCTTGATCGCAAAGTAGTCCTGCGCGACCGTGCCGCTCGGCCTGACCGTCACTCCCATCTCCTTCCCCAGCGCCTCCAGTACGACTGCCGCACTGGCACAGGGGTGGGTGATTGTGACCGTCTTCGGTTGTTGTGCGATCAGCAGGAGTGCGGCGAGCATGGACTAGCCTCCGAGGCGCTTGACTTCCGCCCGGAGTTTATCGCCGATCTCGCCTGGAAGTTGCGCAATCGGGTAGTAGCGGGTCTCCGAATTGCGGGAGTCGGTCGTGAAAATGAAGTAGAGCAGCTCGCCGCTCGCGAGCCTGACCCTCATCTGGAGCCGCTCGGCAGTAAAGGCGGCCAGCGTGCCGTAGTCGAGGCTGCTCTCCGAATCGTCGCGCGTTTCGACGTAGCCGTTCGCTGCGACTTCTGGGGTTAGCATTCCTGAAGAGTAGTGCCGGTTTCCGACGACCTTGCCCTTCGCGGCAAGAAACTCCCGTTGCTCGACTCGTATTTGTAGGACTGACCGAGGAAGTTCGACCGCGGAATGCTTGGGTTCACCGACAAAGTTCCCTCCGTATGTGAATCCTCCCCACAGATCTTCGGGCGCTTGATGCCGCCTCGTCGTTCCGAAACCTTGCGCTTCGAAAGTTTCTATAAGAACTCTTCTGACTCCGCTTGGTAGGTCTTCGAAAGGCATGCTCACCCAATCGTCGCGCGACTGTCGTTTTGCCGATGACGGAAGGGAATGGTACAGCAGCAGCGCAAGTCGCTCGCTCTCACGCAACACCCAGTTGAATCCGTATTGTGTCGGCTGAAGTACACCCGCAAACTGGCGTGCGGATTGGAAGCTCGTTCCATCGTTGCAATCCGCGGCAAGCTCCGCAAGCACATCGATCTTGGGCCAACCATCCCGGAACACCGAAAGTGAGTACTTCGCCAGCGACGTGGAATCGAGTGGCTCGTAGCCCAGCATGTTCGCTGGCGAGTAGCGCACCATCCACTTGCCCTCGATCTTAACGCCGGTGTACTGCTCCATCTCAGCTAGAACCTTGCTGTAGGGCGTGCTGGGGCTGCGTGAAAAGCTCGATCCATGAGAGCGGTAATCGGGTAGGCACGCCACGATGTTCAACCCAGCGCGCTCAGCGATCTGAGTAGCTGGATAGCCGAGATAAACCTGGATCGGCTCTGGGGAGAGCCCGTCTTCAAACCACTTCACGACACCCTTTCCCACATCTGTCGTGTCGTCGAGCCGCGTGCCCTTCCCGTTCCAGTTCCCGCTTGCGCGCTCAGAGACCAACCGCGCGACCTCGGATGGCACGTAGTCTCCCTCAATTTCAAGACCGCTGAGCGCGCTGGGTGAGACACCGCCGACTTGCATGTTCGCCTGTGCATACCAGGACGGGTTTTGGCCGTTCGGCGAAATGAACGCGCTAAGAGACGAGGCACTGCGGCGCACACGGAAGCAGATCGAATCGGCTGAAAGGTCTTTGCTTCCAGCGAGGCGCACTTCGCCGGGCAGGTCGAAGTCGCCGTGGAGCGGCACGCCAGCCGAAGTCATCGCCGCACCGAACGCGACGATGCTCTTCGCGAAGAGCTCCGCTCTCGGGCGCAGGATCGGCGGGATCTTCTCCTCTCCCTTTCCCGGCGCCCAACGGTAGACCATGTCCTTCCCTTCGGGGATCGCCACGAGCTTCTTCGCGCCGACGGTGCGCAGGAATTCGTCAAGGAGCTCGCGGCACGGGCCGGTCTTGTTCGCGACCTCGGTGCCCTTTTGTCGGTCCATCGTGCCGTCGTGGCCGATGCTCTCGCGCATGAGATCCATTGCACGCTTTGCGCTCCACGTCGTGACTTTGAGCGCGTCTTTGGCGATGTACTCCGCGACTGACTTCTCAAGCTCGGCCTGGAGTTTCAGAGGACCCGCGTCCTCCTGTTGCTTCGTGCGGCCGAGGTAGCGAACGCCGTTGCTCTCGGTCCACGTCGCGTTGAGGACTTCGGCCATCTTTCTCAACGCCTCGTCGACCGGGACCTTGTCGAACCGCAACAACACATAGTCGCGCATCACGCTGCCAGTCGGTTTCATCGGCACCCCGATCTCCTTCCCCAGCGCCTCAAGCACCACCGACGAGTGCGCGCAGGGGTGTACGAAAGTCACCGTCCGAGGCTGCTGCGCAAACAAGAGCAGCGCGACTAACACTTAACCGCCCCCGCCACGGGCGTTCTTGTACTGCTCGCGGTACTTCTTCAGCGCCGCCTCGATCTCGGCGCGCACACCCGTGGGCAAGTCCTTCAGGGGCTTGTAGACCGCGTCCTTGGGCAAGAAGTCCACCTGCATCCGGTGGTACATGAACCCGACGTTCGAAAACTCGAACTCGATGAACAGTTGCTCGGCGCTCGACATTGTGAACAGGGGCAGCATGTACTGGTAGCTCTCGGGCCAAACCTCCGCGTACGCCATCTGTTGCGCGATGGTGTCGGGCAGGACACCTTCCGAGCGGCCATAACCTGTGTCGCGCTGCTGGTGGACGACGTCCCGCTTCATCGCGTACACGCGCACGACGCTCGCGGGCGGGTACCCGCGCGGCAGGAGCTGCAGCGGGTCGCTTTCCGTGCCCGACGCGTATACCTGGCGCGGCTCGCCCCAGCCGATTACCGCTCGGTCCGGCCCGATCCTCGCGTTATGCTCGTTCACCAGACCGTCGACCGCCCGCAGCGCACCAGCGGGCAAGCGAGAGAGCAGCATCTCCGCGCCACCGTTGCGCGCCGCCTTCTGCTGTAGCGCAGTCAATCGCCCGAACAGCCGCAGCGCCTGCATGTTTCCGTCGCGCGCCAACTCGTCCATCGAGATCCCGTGCCCCATGAACACGGCTGGAAGGGTCGCGATCATCACAGCCATCTCGTCGTCGCTGAGCGCGGCGAACGAGGCGAGTTCCTCGAGCGTCGCCAGGCGGCCCGGCGCGCCGCGAGAAATCGCACGCTTCCAGTCCTCGCGGTCGAGCCGGTTCTCGCGCACCTCCATCGGTCCCTTGGGGTAAAGCGTCAGCCACTTGTCCTCGATCTTCACGTTGTATCCCGTGCCCATCTCTGGGAGGAACGTCCAGAACTGGCCAAACCCCATTTTTCCCTGCGACACGATGAACATCCCCGCTAGGTAGCAGTCGTCCGACATGACTCCTACGAGGTTCTTCCCCATCGCTCTCGTCGAATCGATCAACCACTTTGACCCGAACATGGAAAGCGGCTCGTTGGTGACGGGATCGGAAAGTACGCCCACCGCCGCGGCGCTGACCGGGATCGAGTCGCCCCTGCCACCGAAGATCACCTTCGCCACGTTGCCGAGCTCACTCTCCATCTCGGTCGGCACGTAGTCGCCCTTTTGTTCAAGGAGCTCTTTCGGCATGCCCTCTGGCTTTTCGCGGTCGGGCTGGATGTTCTCTTGCACGGAGCCGTTTCCGACGACCTCGAACTGCACAGAATAATTGTTGCGCCGTTTGTGGACCGTGAGGACCGAGCGCGTCGTCTCCCTGTAGAACTCTCCGTAAGGATGGATCAGTGAGGAGTACATGCCTCCCTCAGCACTGAGGCGATCGAGCGCGCCCGTGCGGTTGAGCGCCTCTTTGAATATCGTGTTCTCGACCGTGAACTGCTTGAACGCCTCACCGTCTGGCAGTCTTCGCTGTTTCGGTGTCGGGTCCGCGACGTACTGGACCCGTTCGCCCTCCTCGATGTCGGCGAGCGACTGCGCGCCGATCTCCTTGAGCAGCCTCGTGAGGTAGCGGCTCAGCGGCCCGCCCTTCTCGAGTTCGCGCTGCTTCTCGTACGTCTGCCAGTCGAAGTTGTTGCCCGCATTCGACTTGAGCGTGGGCAGCACGTCCTCGATCAGCTTCGTCGAGCTCTCGATCGTGATCTGTCCCTCGACCTTTCGCTTGTCGAGCCAGTCCTGGATGAGTTTCGCTGCGGCGGCCTTCGCGTCGCGCTTTTCGTTGTTCTCTTGCAGCGCGGTGCGGGTGAGGTAGTTGACGCCGTTGCTCTGCGTCCATGTCGCGTTGATCCCGTCGGCGAGCCTCTTCATCGCCTCCTCGACCGGGACCTGGTCGAATCGGACGATGATGAAGTCCTTCATCACGCTGCCGCTGGGCCTCATCTGCACGCCGAGCTCCTTGCCCAGTGCTTCTAGCACGACGGCCGAGCTCGCGCAGGGGTGGGAGAAGGTGACGGTCTTTGTCTGAGCGAGTGCGAGTGCGAGAATGAGCGTTGTCATCTAATTGGATCCTCCTGCACGTTTAATGGCCTCTGTCAGCTCGGTGCGGAACGGTTCCGGAATCTTGTCGACGGCGACGAACTTGGTGTTGGCCGTCATGTCGTCAGTTTGTGCCTCGAACGAGTGGAACCCTATGCCTGGCACTTCGACAATGACGCGCAAGCGGTCCACGTTGATAACGGCCACCTTCGGGTACGACGCACCTCTTCGCGCATAGCCTGCGAACTGGTTGACATCGAGAAGGTTGTCGGAAACACCCTCTACACCGGGCTCACTCTTGTATAGAGAGTTTCGGTGGACTAGCACGTGCACTATCGTCGACTCTGGAACGCGCTTTCCGGCGAGCAGACCCTCTTTGTACTCACCTGGAAGTAACTGCTGGTTGGCGTTCCACGCCGTCTCACGAGGATACGTGGCGAGAAACGTAGAGAACGATTCGGTTAGCGCAGTCTCTAACAAATCGCGGGTGTCTTGCCGAAGGCTTTGCCACGGGACAACCGCGCCACCGCCTCTGGCAGATCTCCGCTGGAACTCACTCAACTGTCCGAACAGCTTCAGCGCTGTGAAGCTACCAAATTCAGCTTCTTCCTGGCTCGCGATGCGGCGGTATACATCGAGGCTTAGCCGGTATTCGGTGATGTCTCGCCTATTCTTGGCCAACGCCGAAATCGTCTCAAGTGTCAGTCTGCCTGTAGCCGAGAACTCCCGAACAACGTCTGCAACCGCTCTTCGATCAAAGCGTCCAAGCCTTTCGAAAAGGGCGGATCGGGGCTGAATCTTCATGATGCCCGTCGATTGGTCTTCACGCAGTGTCATTCGCTGGAGCCACCAACTCCAGACTTGGTTGATAGTGCCATCCTTCGCATATCCCATCCACCGACTATCGAGAGCCGCAAAGTCTGGGATTAGCGCAACAAAGTCCCTTTCCGCCTCTCTTGCAACTGCAAAGAGCGGCACGTCCCCATACACGGTTAGTAGATCTACCTTGTCAAGTTGCGTACCGACACGGAGCGCTTCCGCTGTGTCACGAGCTGTTGGCTCATAGTCAGCAACCGGCATGAAAGCACTGCTGTACATGACAGCGACAAGACTACGCTGCCGGTCCGACAGTTCAAGTGGCGACTTAAGAAGTGGAATATCGGGCTTCTCGCCGAGGCGGACAGGCGGAGCTTTGCTGATCGCAAATTGGACCGTCATCGGGATTCGGTACTCCTCCGTTTCCAAATCGATCTTTTGCTTCACCCATACCATGAGGTTTCCGTCAAACTTCGTCACTTCGATGTCGAAGCGCAATGGCGATGATTCGGCTACTGAATGGAAACCGGGCAAGAGACCAGTGTCACCGAAACGCTTCAGCAGAGTACTTATGCCCTTGGCACGCCCGACGAAGTCCTCAAAGGCACGAACCATTTGGGACGGAACTGTCGATGCACCCGCAGGCGAATACGTTAGTGTAAGAGTCTTGCCCTCCGGCACTGCAACAAGCTGCTCGACATCGAATGCGCGGATGATCTCGCTTTGGAGTTGTTTCTCGGGTGAGACAGTCCGGAATTGGGCGAATAGCTCTCCCGGCCAAGAACCCTCCGGAAGGCTGGCGAGTTTAATGACCAGGTCTTCTGCCTGTGCCTGGGTATAATCCAATACTGGATTCTTTAGCTTCGCGTCTTCAATACCTGCTCGCAAGGCGGCGTCTTCCTCCTCCATCTCAAGTGCATGGTGCTTCGCGTTGCGCTCGAAGACCAAGTACTCGCCTCGCTGGTACCAGTCAGCGTTGAGGGTCTCGGACATGACACGCTTGATATCTTCCAGAGCGCGGTCAGTGAACTTGAGCGCGATGAAGTCCTCGGTGACGGAGCCGCCAGCTGCCATCTTGATCCCAATGTTCTTCCCCAGCGCCTCCAAGACGACAGACGCGTTCGCGCAAGGGTGGGTGAAGGTGACCGTCTGAGTCCCCAAAACCCCAACCAAAAGCGCGGTTAGCATGCCTACCCCGGATACACAGTATAGCGGAGCAGGGTTGCGGCAGTCACATAAGGCAACCCGGCGTCAGACCGGTCATTGGGACC
>JANWJY010000003.1 GCA_025451715.1 Fimbriimonadaceae bacterium
CCGGATCTCCGTCGCCCGCGTTTGAGTGACAACCATTGGGTCTCCTCTCACATTGCTTTTACGTCGATTCAGCCTCCTTTTCTGGTGACGGGCACCACCCACCGACACTACTCCCGCCTATCGCGACCAACCCACGCACTACACGGATCAACCGCAAATAGCGACTCGCGCGGCGCAAGAAGACCGTGTGTGTCGCCCTTGGCGTCTCCCACGGCGGCGCAGAAGACGCATGGCTACGCGAAGTGGGGGCGGTCTCCAAAACCGTTTCGGGCTCTTGGGTCCGACGAGGGTTCAAATCCCTCCCCCTCCGCTTAACCCCGCTTACCGAGCGGCGTATCCACAACTGTGGATCACGCTGTGCGTTTTCGAGCGACCATCGTGCGTGTAACGCTGCCCGCAACCTCTGGCCCAAGACCCGCTTTTCATCCGCGCACAGCGCTAGTTCAGCTGGCTCAACGGGCCGGCGAAGGACGAAACGCGTAGACCGTCCCTTTGGTATCCGCTCCGAGCACTGTCCCTGCGACCGTGATCATCGCGGCAACCGTTCCGCCATTCGTCGGGTAGGACCAGAGGCTGAGGCCGTTGGCGGCGGCGAGCGCGTAGAACCCGCCGGTCTTGCCGCCGGTCGCGAACAGGACGTTCCCGACTACGAGCGGCTTCGCCTGATTCCCGTCGCCGAGTGCCTTCGACCAGATCGGCCTGAAACCGCAGCCGGGGTCGACATGGAAGGCTCGTACGCCGTTGCCGAGCCGCTTCCCGTCATCGCCGTAGAGGACTGACTGGGCGGAGTAGATCATCTGCTTCGAGACAGACCAGGCCGGCTCGCCGATGAAGGGCGCCACGCCGTCACCAAGCGGAATGAAGACGAGTGAGCCGCGTGACAGGTGCTTGCGGTCGAGGATGTAGAGGGTCCCGTCTTTGTTGTTGGCCGCGGCCAAGGGCGGGCATGTCTCCGGTTGGAAGAGCAATGCCGCGGCGCCGAAATCGGCGTCTCCGGTCGGAGGAATCGGCAAGTTGGAAGAGTCGATCACCCTCGTGAGGTCTGGGCTCAGCGCGACGATCTTGTCCCCATAACCGGCGTCGTCCACGAAGCACGAGCATTCGTCCGACCAGACATGTGAATTGCCGACTCCCGTGTAGATCACTCCGTCTGTCGGATCGATCGAGACGCCGCCCCAGCCCCACATTCCTCCGAGGTTGTCCGGACCGGGCACCGGGTCCCATCTCGAAATCGCGCTCGCCGGGTCGAGGGGCACCGCCAGCAGGCTTCCCTCCGGGAATCCGTCCGCGCCGCCGACGTCGCAATAGGACGCGATCGGCACGTAGAGCCGATCTTGGGCGATGCGCAGGCCGCCCCAGACGTACTCGATGTCCGGCCTCCCTACGACCTGTCGTGGATAGCCGGCCGCCTCCTCGCCCGTCGCAAGCGAAAGTGCGTGCAGCTGTCCAGTGGCGCCGATGACATAGAGGAGCTTTCGTGTGAGGTCGATGGCGCCAGTGGACGTAATTCCCCAGGTTCCGCAGACCTCCGTCGTCGTGGTCCCAAGCTGGCGCCGCCACAGCACCGCACCCGTCGCGACGGCGAGGGCGTACACGGAGCCAGCCTCGGTCGAGACGTACGCCACCTGGCGCGCGCCGACTCGGGCGGAGAGAGGCGAGGCGTAGACGGGGCCGTCCAGCTCGGCCTTCCAGGCCGCCGCCAAATGGGTGACGCTTCGAAGCGTCAGCAGAGTTGAAGACACCGAGTTCCGGAGCTGATCATCGAAGCCGTAGCTCGTCCACGCGACTGGATCAGACAACGCTTTCGGTTTCGGCGTCGGCTTCGGCTTCGCCCCGGCACCCGTCGCGACGACGAAGAAGACGAGCAGAAGAAGACCAAGCGTACGCCGCAGCATTGGCGGGGGAGAGTAACGGCAAGATCCTCTAGCATGCCGCCTGGTCCGATTCCAACGTCCTGGCTCGCGGGAGGGCCGCAGCGATCCTCGATCGGAATTTGCGGCGACGGTAGATTGCGCGGACGCGTGGACCCGGGCCGGTTGAGAGCCTGGCCGCTTGCGGCGTTATGGCTGGCCCTCGGAGGAGGGCTGGCGGTGCTGACGACCCAGGTCGCCGACTGGTACGTGATGACCGACGAGTTGCTCTACGAGCGGCTGGCCCTGAGCGTCACCCAGCTCCACTCGCCGCTGCCGCACGTCCACGGCGAGCTGATCGGGAACATCAACCAGCTCTATCCGTTGCTGTTGGCGCCGCTGCTGTCAGGACGGCTCGTCCCTCACGGTCTGCACGACGCGCACGTACTGAACGCGCTCGTGATGAGCTCCGCATGCATTCCCGCCGCTCTGCTGGCTCGACGCGTCACCGGCAGCACGCGCCTCGCGTATGTGGTGGGCGTGCTGACGGTCTGCATGCCGTGGATCGCTCTCTCGTCGTTTCTGATGACCGAGTCCGTCGCGTATCCAGCGTTCGCCTGGGCGTTGCTCGCACTGCACAACGCAGCCGTGTCGCCGCGGCCCCGGAACGACCTGCTCCTGCTCGTCGCGATCGGTGTCGCGATCCTTGCGCGCACGCAGTTCGCGGTGCTGCTGGCGATCGTGCCACTGGCGCTGCTGCTCGACCGTTTCCGTCCGCGCGTGCTGGTCGCACAGCACCGCGTGCTGGCCGGCGCCTACGTCGCGCTTTTTCTTGCCGCACTCGGTCTGGCTGCCGCCGGCGAACTGTCGCACGCCCTCGGAACCTACTCTGTCACGGCGGAAGGAAACCTGACGCCGTCCGGTATGCCGCGCTCGCTGCTCGAGCATCTAACCCCGCTCGGGCTCGGACTCGGAATCGCGCCGTTCATCCTTGCAGTTGCCTGGCCCTTGACCGCGCTCGTGCGCGAGCTGACCCGAGACCAGCACGCATACGCAAGTATCGCTGTGGTCACCGTCGTCGCACTTCTGTTCGAGGTGACGTCGTACGACCTCCGCTTCGGTGCGAACCGTTTGCACGATCGGTACCTCTTCTATCTCGTGCCGCTGCTGCTGATCTCGTGCACCGCGATGGTGCGGGAAAGGGACTGGCCGCGCTGGGCGGTGTTCGGCTCTGGAGCGCTACTCGCGATGGCGTTCGCCTTCATGCCGGTCGTCCGCTACGACAAGTTCAACGTGGATTCGCCCGTTGCGCTGCTCAACGAGCCGCTTCTCGGCATCGCGGGCTCGGTCAACGGCGCGCGTGCCTTGCTCGCATTCGTGACCATCGCAGTCACGCTGCTGCTCATGGTCGGGCGCCGCGTTGCGCTCGCGGTCGTCGTCGTCGGAGCGCTTGCCATACCGGCGCTAGCAGGCGGTGCGTTCACCCGGCTGTTGGCACACAACGGCACGAGCGGTCGACCGATCACGGTCGACCAGAGCGTGGTCTTCGACTGGATCGATCGCAAGGTCGGCACCGGCTCGAGCGTGACGATGCTCCCGTACCCGTTCCTTTACGGGAGTTACTGGGAGAACGTCGCGTACTGGTGGAACGTCGAGTTCTGGAACGCGTCGGTTCGAAACGCAGCCGTGTACGAGAACGCCTTCACCGGCACGCCGGAGACCTTTCCGACCGTTCCGCTGAACGTCGACCGTCAGACCGGCCGCGCCAACGTATCTCCGAGCGACTACGTCGTACAGGGCGTCGCTGAGACCCGGTTCCACCTGTCAGGGAAGGTGCTCGACGAGGATCGCGGCGCCGCGCTGATCCGCACGCTGCGCCCATGGCGTGCCGACTGGCTCGCCTTCGACCTGTATCGCGACGGCTGGACGATTCCGAAGGTAACTGGCACGATCAGAGTCTTCGGCACCCCCGGGCAGGCCGAGACCGAGCGGCGCTACCTGACGATCTCCGTGCGGGCGCCGCAGGACGTCCCGCGACGACCATTCCGCTTTCACTCCAACGCGGACGATTGGCGCGGCGAGACGAACGCCACGGGAACGAGCAAGCAGATCTCGGTCTGCGTCCCGGCGAACGGCTACGGCGACGTCCATGTGGACGCTCCGCGCTACTCGCCGATCTACGGCGACCCGCGCAGCGAGCAGTCCTTCGTCAGTTACGCCCGCTCGGGCGGAGTACTGCTCACCGGCATCGCGCTCGCCGACGAGGTCGGCCGCTGTTGAGCCGCGTGAGTGTCGGTGGCGGGCCCGACGACCCCGATCTCAAGACGCCGCTAGGCGCGCCCTTCGATTCACAGCAACGGGAAACGCCCGACTTCGGGCTAGCCGGGCGAATAGAAGCACCACTTCTGCGCACGTCATCTTCGTGAGCGCTGTTCTGCGCGAATCGCTCGGACCCTCAGCGACGAGCTTGTCGATCTGCTTCAAGACCTGTTCAAGACCGCGCGCTCGTCCGCTAGCAGGGCCAGCACCGCGTTTGCCCAGTCGGCGACGTCGTCGAGGGGCTCTTGATCGCGGATCGTCATGAAGCCGGCGGTCAGGCCGTCGACCTCCTCCTCATTGAGCCTGTCATCCGGCTCGTCGGCCTGCGAGGTGTCCGTTCGACCGGCCTCTACTTCGGCCTCACGGGCCATCGCGAAGTGGACGACCCACTCGCGGCTTCGCACGGCGACGGCGAGCTGGTCAAGAAGTTCGTCGACCCGCTTGCGACCCTCGGGCGTCAATGCGGCCACCGCTTTGGCCAGGTACTTGCTGTGGTGATCTGTTGTGCTCACCGTCATCCCCCGTGAAGATCGAGTGCCAACACCTTCAATCTTGACGGTCCGAGGTGCCGCTCGTGCCCTGGGCTGGTCATCGTTGTCGATGCCGTTGGGGCGAACGACGTCTTTCGGACAATGCCCCGGTCAAATTCCGTCGGTCTTCATCCTCGTCATTCCTGATGGCCCGACTTCGCGCTCGTCCTCCTCATGCGACTCGTATTCCTCTTCGCCCGAATCGCGCTCTATCTTGCGCGGCTCACTCACCACCTCTGGACTGCGTCTACCTCGGCGCGATTGCAGCCACTTGAACATCACTCACCTCCCTCACGCTGTCGACAAAGCCTTCCACGAATCTCCACCTGTCGTAGCACACGCTCGCCTCATCCGGACGGTTCTGAGGGCTGTCAATCAGCGTCTCTGGAGACGGCGGTGTCGCGCTTGAAGTAGTACTCGGTGTCGTCGTCGGGCCACACGCCGATCGTGTCGGTGTCCGGATAGACGGCGACCGCCGGAACCGAGGCCTTCGAGAACAGCAGAACTCTCGCCGTCGTGTCACTGCGATTCGTAATCTGGTGCGCACCTTCTGGGCCCGGCGGATACCGGACGAGATCCCCGCGTTGGAGCTCACCCTCACCCCCAGG
>JANWJY010000004.1 GCA_025451715.1 Fimbriimonadaceae bacterium
CACTCGAGCTTGCGACGAGGCCGTCTTCGCGAACGAACAGAGTGACGAGCGCGTTCTCGCTCTCGCACTCTAGGATTGTGACGGTCTTTCCCTGGAGCGGCATCGTGCCGGCCACCTTGACGACCGAGCCGTCGCCCAGGCGCTTCCGATAGGGGTTGAAGTCGGTCATGAGCAGCCGGACGGTGGGATCGACCCGCGTCCCAAGCTTTGCGACAGAGTCGATCACGTCCGTAAACTTGAGCGCTCCCGCGTACCACTTTCCTGATTTCTTGTCGTGGTAGATGAGCGTCTTCCCGTCGTACGTCCACACCGCCGCCGCGTCCTCTTGGCGGACGAACTTGCCGCGCATTTGGACCTTGGTGGTGCCAGTATCGCGCGAGACTTCGAACCCGAGGGAGGCCAGACCGGAGTATGCGTCGAACAGCTTGTGCGTCGCCTTCTGCGCGACCGCGTCCTTGTACGTCGGGGGCTTCATCTCACGGTCGAACACGGGCACCTCGCTCGCTCCGCTCGGCGGTCTGAACGCAAGGCCGGTGACGGTCGGTGCATAGGCGATGTCCCAAACGAGCCTCTGTGCACCTGTCGTGATGTCGACCCTTCTCAGCGTCGAGCCGGGCTTATTGGCCTCCAACAAGATCTTCTTGTCGCCCTTCTTGTAGTTCAATGAGAACTTCTTCGAGTCGCCCGTCAGCTTCCATCCCGGGAGCTTGACCATGTCGGTCATCCAGACGCCCATCCCTTCCGGATCTGTAAAGGCGAGGAGGAGGTCGTCGAGCTCTTGCTCGAGCGAGGCGAGCGTCTTGCCCAGGGGTTCGCTCCCCGTGCGGTTCGTGACCGTGTACTGTGCGAGCTCTGGGTCGTAGTCGATGATGCGAGTCGGCTCGATGATGCGCTCCCTCAACGTCTTTCCCGTTGAAGGGATGATCGTGCGAAGCCGCAACTCCGCGGGCCAGCGGTATTTCATCTCGTACTTGACTGCGATGTTCTGGGCCAGTCCGGTGATCTTGGTGTTCGCAACGAACGACGCCGACCCGAGCATCGAATGGGCGTTCTCGATGTTTTGGAACGCGATCACGGAGACCGGCGTCACCGCCAAGTAGAGGCAAAGGGTCGTCATCCGGCACCTCAATTATGGCTTGCCCAGGCCCGCAGGGGCCCTGTTGCGGCCAAGGAATCCGGCGAGCGCGATGATTGTGACCAAGTAGGGAAGGGCCTTCCAAGCGTCGTAGGGGATGTCCGCTCCCATGATCCGCGTTCCCTGCATCTGAAGCTGGAGCGCCGAGAACAGGCCGAACAGCAGGCACGCGCCGAGCGCTGGCCACGGCCGCCATCCGCCCAGGATCAGCGCGGCGAGCGCGATGAAGCCGCGGCCCGCGGTCATCTGATCGCTAAAGCTCTGCGCGTTGCTCACGATGAGCACTCCAGCGAGGCCGGCTAGAACTCCGCTGCCGACGAGGGCGAGATACCGCACCTTGATCGGGTCCAGCCCCATCTGGCGCGACTTGTCCGGGTCGTTGCCGACGGCGAGGAGGTGAAGCCCTCCGCGGGTGTGTTTGAGATAGAAGCCGATCCAAAACGTCGCGGCGAGCGCCAGCGTGTAATACGCCCAGTTCGGGTACACGGGCACCCTCTCTTGGCTGTGCTCGGAGAGCGCCTTCGTCATGAAGTTCGTGCCGCCGATCGCGAGCGCGTTGATCGCCATGCCACTGACGATGTGATCGATGCTGAACGCCTGCGTGAAGAGCGCGTGCAAGAGGCTTATGACTATTCCTGCACCGATCCCGGCGGCGAGCCCGATGACGGCGGAGCCTGTCGCGACTCCGACGATCGCGGTGATGCACGCCGCGGTAAGCATGACCCCTTCGAGCGCGATGTTGATCACTCCCGACCTCTCGCTGATCAGGCCCCCGAGCGCGGCAAGCACCAGCGGTGCGCTCAAGACTATCGTGTTGATGAGCAGTTGCTCGACTTCAGTCATGCGACTTCACCTTTCGATACCGATATGCGGCGAAAACGATGATGATTGTGCCGAGCAGCAGCCCGCTCAGGCCTTTTGGAACGCCGAGAGCCTGGAGGCTCGTCGTGCCCTTGGCTAGCGCTCCGAAGGCGAACGCCGCCGGGAGCACTCCCCAAGCGCTCGCTCCAGCAAGCAGGGCGACGCCCAGTGCATCGAACCCGAAACCGCTTGAGAACCCCGCGTAAAAGTTGTGCTCGTAAGCGAGCACCTGGATCGCCCCGGCGAGACCTGCCAGCGCTCCGCTGATCGTCATCGCTCTGACCGTTACTCTCTTGATTTCGACACCGGCAGTTTCGGCTGCCTTCGGGTTTGCGCCGGTCGCACAGAGTTCAAATCCCGCAACCGTCTTCTTGATCCAAACCGCGATGACCCAGACGAGCAGGATGGCAATTGGAAGCGCGAGACTCAAGCGGAAAGGAAGGTCTTGGTACACGTTGGGAAGCCAGCTCGATTCGCTGATTACGTCGGTCGAGGTGCTGAGCCCTGTTCCGCCCCTGAGCGGGCCGGCGACGAGACCGATCGCGAGGGCGGCCGCGATGTTGTTCAGCATAATCGTCGTGATGACTTCGTGGCCGTTGCGATACGCCTTGATCAGTCCGGCGGGTAGCGCCCAGAGCCCGCCCGCGATTGTTCCGGCCATGACAGAGAGCACTGCGCCGACCAGACCGGGCATTTTGAGTGCGACCGCCGTCGCGACGAGTGCGCCAACGAGCAACTGTCCTTCCGCGCCAATGTTGAAGAGCCCTGCGCGAAGCGCGATGAACACGGCGAGGCCCGTGATGAGCAGAGGTGTCGTGTGCTTGAGCGTCTCGTTCCAGTTGTTCTTCGTGCCCAAGCTTCCGCGAATGAGCTCGCTCAATGCGTCGAAGGGCATGACGCCGATCCCGACGAGCGCGAGCGCGATGCAGCCGAACGCGACGAGCGCGAGCACGATCTGTTTCCAGCCGAGGGAGTTCACTTCGCGCCCACCATCAGTTGCCCGATCGCCTGCCTGTCGCGCTCCTGTCCCGTTAGTGGTTCGAAGACCCGACCGTTGTTGATGACGAGAGTGCGGTCGCAGTTTTCGAGCAGCTCGTCGAGGTCGAAGCTGGCGACGAGCGCAGCGGCTCCGTTTCGGCACGCGTTCCTGATCTCGGCATAAACCTGCGCCGTGCCGTCGACGTCGAGGCCCCTAGTCGGTTGAAACGCGAGTATCAGCTTTGGATCCAGCTCCAGTGCTCGCGCCGCGACAAACCGCTGCTGGTTGCCCCCGCTCAGGCTCCGCATCGATTTGTACAACCCTGAGTGCTTAGTCTTGAACCGATCGGCAACGCGTTGGGCGAGCGACCTTCGGGCAACGAGGTCGCTCCAAGGGCCGTTGGTGAGCGGTGGGATCCGTTGGAGCCCGAGCGTGGCGTTGTCGACGAGGCTCCAGTCCTGGATCACGCCCTCCTCATGCCTGTCCTCTGGAATGAGCCTCATCCCCTCCATCAGTCGAGTGCACGCCCTCGTTGTTGTGATCTCGTCGCCGGCGAAGACCAAGCGGCCCGACTCGATCGGCAGCGTGCCGATGAGTGCGTGGAAAAGTTCTCGCTGCCCGTTCCCGTCGACTCCTGCAAGGCCGACGACCTCGCCACTGTGGATCGTGAACGTCGCGCCTTTCAACGCGTGGTCCTTTCGCGCGCCCCTTACGACGAGGTCTTGAGCCTCTATGACCGCCGCACCGGGGTTGGGTGCAGTCGGTGCGGGCCTTGTGACTGCGTGCCCGACGATCAGCTCTGCAAGCAGTTCCGCGCTCGTCTCCGAGACGCGGAGGTCGGCGACTTTCTTGCCCCCGCGAAGGATCGTGACGCGCTCGCAGTGCTGCACGACCTCAGGAATACGGTGCGTGACGACGATCACGGTCGCGCCCTCGCTTGCGAGCTGCTTGAGGCTGATGTAGAGGGCGTCCGAGTCGACGGGCGAAAGCATCGCTGTCGGCTCGTCCAGGATCATGATCCGCGAATCGCGCCAGAGCAGCTTGACGATCTCGAGCTTTTGCGCTGCTGAGGGGCTGAGACCGCTGGCCTCCGCGTCCCAGTCGAACTCGAAACCCATCTTGGCCGCGAGGTGGTCCGCTCGCTTCTTCATTTCGTCCGCAGGGAGCAGGAACGAGCCTTCTGCTCCGAGCACGAGGTTCTGGAGGCACGTCAGCTCGTGGATGATGCTGTAGTGCTGGCTGACCATACCGATGTGGTGCGAGATCGCGTCGGCGCTGTTGCGCCAGCGTCTCTCGATTTCATCGACAAACAATGCTCCTTCAGTCGGCTGCAACGCGCCGTAGAGCACGCGCATGAGGGTCGTCTTGCCCGCGCCGTTCTCGCCGACGAGGGCGTGCACCGAACCGACGGCGACTTCGAAGTCCACGTCCTCCAGCGCAGCGAGCGCGCCGAATCGGTGAGTGATACCTGTCATTCGCACGGCGGGAGTCATGCTTCGTAGTCCATCGCGAGCATCGCCTCGAACAGTGCCGCCGTCGTCCACTCACCGTGGCCCTGCGCCTCGAGGATCATCAAGAGCCGATCAACCAGTTGAGTCCCAGGCACGGCCGCACCGACACGCTCTGCGGCCTCTTTGCAGTATCCGAAGTCCTTGCGCTGGTTCTTGACGGAGAACCCAGGGGACCAGTCGCGCTTGAGGATCTTGGGGCCGTAGTTCTCCATCGCCCACGAGCCGGCCGCGCCGCGCGAGATCAGGTCGCGCGTCTGCGCGATGTCGAGGCCGGCCTTTTGGGCGAACGAGAGCGACTCGCAGAGCGCGAGCAGCGCGCCGCCGACGGCGATCTGGTTTGCGACCTTCGTCATCTGTCCCGAACCGGGTCCGCCGACGTGCTCGATCGTCTTGCCGTACGCGCTGAGCACGCCCTTTGCCTCATCGACGTCTGCGGGGTCACCGCCACAGAAAATCGTGAGCGCTCCGTTCTGTGCGCCGACAGAGCCGCCGGTCACTGGCGCGTCGATGAAGCGGAAGCCCCGCTCGCTCAGATCCTTGTGGATCTTCTGGGCGCCGAAGGGCGAGATTGTGCTGTGGTCGATGAAGAGCGTTCTGGGCTTTGCGGCGTCGACCAACTCGTGAATACATTCTTCAACGTCTTCCGTTCGACCGACGCACAGGCAGACTATGTCGCATGATTCGCCGAGTTCTTGAAGCGTCGCAGCGGCGACCGCTCCTCTCTCGACAAGCGGAGCGCATTTCGACGCCGTGCGGTTCCAAACGGTGACTTCGAGGCCCACAGTCACCAAGTGCCCAGCCATCGACGCTCCCATCGTTCCAATGCCAACGAACCCAACGCGCCGCATAGCGTCGATTTTAGCCCCGCAGGGGCATCATCATATCGTTATGTCGCTGCCAGCGTGGGAAGACCCTTCGGTGCTCTCGCGCAACAAGCGCGCGCCAGTGAGCAGCCTGCGATTCGTCAGCGGGTCTTCGCGAACGTCGCTCAGCGGGACTTGGCGGTTCCACTTCTCACCGACGGTCGATGGACGAAGGACGGACCTCTGGGGAGAAGAAGGGTGGGGCGAGATCGCCGTCCCCGGCCACTGGGAGCTACAGGGCCACGGCACTCCGATCTATTCGAACGTCGAGTACCCGCACCCGAAAGACCCGCCACGGGTCGGGAACGACAATCCCGTCGGGACATACCGGCGGTCGTTCTCGTGCGAAGTTCGCGAGGGTCGGCGGTACTTCTTGAGGTTCGACGGCGTCGAAAGTTTCTTCACCGTGTGGCTGAACGGGGAAGAGGTCGGTTTTTCCAAGGACAGCAAGACTCCCGCGGAGTTCGAGGTCGCGTCGCTCGTGCGTTCGGAAAACGACTTGGTGGTGCAAGTGTTCAAGTGGTGCGACGGCTCGTACTTGGAGGACCAAGACTTCTGGCGCCTGGCCGGCGTGTTCCGCGACGTGTGGCTCGTCGAGCGGCCGGGCGTGTTCGTGCGGGACGTGTTCGCACATGTGAGCTATGACCCATCGGCAGGCACCGGAAGGCTTGCGCCGGAAGCGGAGACCGACGGACAAGGCGAGTGCGAAACGTGGCTCTGTTCGTCGAGCGGAGAGGAAGTGTGGCGCGAAAGCGAAGATGCCGCAGTCATGCTGCAGCAGGTCTTGCCTTGGACGAGCGAGGCACCGACCCTCTATCACCTGTACGTTCGATGCGGCGAAGACTTGGTTTCGACCACGGTCGGGTTCCGCACGGTCGAATGGGGCAGCGGCGTGTTTTGCATCAACGGCGTGCCGATAAAGCTGCGCGGCGTGAACAGGCACGAGTTCGACGACCAGCGCGGCCGCGCGGTGACCGAGGAAGGGATGCTGCAGGACGTCCTGCTCTTCAAACAGAACAACATCAATTGCGTCCGCACGTCGCACTATCCGAACTGCGAACGCTGGTACGAGCTGTGCGACGAGTACGGCATCTACGTCGTCGACGAGGCGAACATCGAGTCGCACGGCATGGGCTATGGTGACGAGTCGCTCGGACACGCGCCCGAGTGGCGAGAGGCGCACGTCGACCGCGTGCGCAACATGGTCGAGCGCGACAAGAACCACCCGTGCGTCGTGATGTGGTCGCTCGGCAACGAGGCCGGGCCAGGGAAAAACTTCGAGGCTTGCGCCGATTGGATCCGTTCACGCGACAAGTCACGGCCGATCCACTACGAACGCTACAACGAGGTCGCCGACGTCGAGTCGTGCATGTACCCCAGCGTCGGCCGACTGATCGCACACGGTGAGAGCGAGGACGACCGGCCGTTCTTCATGTGCGAGTACGCGCACGCGATGGGCACTGCGATGGGGAACCTGGCCGAGTACTGGGACGCGGTCGAGTCACACCGGAGGCTGATGGGCGGGTGTGTTTGGGAGTGGTGCGACCATGGGCTCCGGCAGGCGAAGGATGGAGGATGGCGGTGGGCGTACGGCGGAGACTTCGGCGACGCGCCCAACGACGGCAACTTCTGCTGCGACGGCGTCGTGCTCCCGGACCGCACGGTGACGAGCAAGCTGCGCGAGCTCAAGCAGGTGTACCGTCAAGTCCGCTCGGTTGCTACGTCAAAAGGATTCAAAGCGCAGAACCGGTTCGACTTCCGAAGCCTGACCGGGCTGGAAGCGCGTTGGACGATCGACTTCGACGGCGAAATCGCCGCGGAGGGCCGAGCGCCCCTCGATGGGATCGCTCCGCAGAACTCGCGAGAGTTCGAGCTACCGAAGGTCACCCAGCCGGGGAACTGCGTGCTCACGGTCCGCTATTTCACGACGGTCGACTCGCCTTGGGCAAAGAAGGGCCACGAGATCGGATTTGACCAGCACTTTCTGGGAGGGGGGCCGTTTGCTTTCCGGCCCAAGACCGCGGCGCTCGGCGCGAGGATCGATGAGCAGTCAGGGCTTGTCGTCGCCGATGGACTCCTCGTCTCGCCCACTACGGGCCTGTTCAGGGCGTTCACCGACAACGACAAGTGGATGCGCGACGCGTTCCTCTCCGCCGGCATGCACGAACTGAAGCGCAGCCTCGTCAAGATTGAGGAGTCTGGGAGGCACACCAGCGTGTCGGCCATCTACCTCTCCAAGTCGGGAGCCGGAGTAAGCGAACAAGCAGACTACGGGTTCACGGAAGAGGGGCTCTCTGTCAATGTCCAGTGGTCGCCGATCGGTGAATTACCGCAGCTTCCTCGCCTCGGCCTCGACCTCGTCCTCGATCCTGCGTTGAAACACATGCGCTGGTACGGGCTCGGGCCGCACGAGAGCTATCCCGACCGCAAGTCGTCTGTGCGGCTCGGCTGGTGGAAGGGCAGTGTCGCGGACCAGTTTGAAACGCAGATCAGGCCACAGGACGGCGGAAACAAGGAGGGAGTTCGGTTCGTTTCGCTGACTGACGCAAGCGGCCACGGCCTGTGCTTCCTGTTCGATGGGCCCGTCTCAGTCAAGGCGTCGCACTTCTCTGCGAATCACCTCCTCGAGACGGCGCACATGCACGATCTGAAACCAGACAGCGAGATCCACCTCTGCATTGACTCGTTTGTGCTTGGCCTCGGGGGCGCAAGTTGCGGCCCGCCCCCGTTGACGGAGTTTACGAGGATCGACTGGCCACAGTCGATCGCCTTTACGCTCGCACGGATCTAGTGCACGAGCGCGAGCGGAGTCATCGGCTGGCGGTTGGTCACCGCAAGTTCTTCCGGCGACCGTTCGACCACGTTGTACAACGAATCGCGCTCCACCGGAACGCGCCCGGCTTCGCGGATGATGTAGCACATGTTCTCGTAGGTGAGCGCCTGCTTCTTGTTGCCGAAGTCGCCCTCTTTGTAAGTGATCTCGTACTCGTGGACGAGCCCGTCGCAGTCGTCGGCGCCGTACCACAGCGACGCCTGAGTCACCTCCGGCGTGTTCATGATCCAAAACGACTTGATGTGAGCAAAGTTGTCTAGCATTAGCCGGCTCACAGCGATGTTGCGCAGGTCGTTGTCGCCAGTGAGCGGCTTGACGTCAGGGATGTCGGTGTTCTCGGGGTGGAACGACAGCGGGGTGAACGACAGGAAGTTTCCGACCTCGTCCTGGAGCTCTCGGAGCTGCACCATGTGCTCGACGCGCTCTTCCAAAGTCTCGATATGGCCGTAGAGCATCGTCGCGTACTGCGGCAGCCCGAGAGAGGCGGCCGCCCGAGCGACGGCCTTCCACTCCTCGCCGCTAAGCTTGCGGCCGAAGAGTTCGCGGTGCACGCGGTCGGAGAGGATCTCGATCCCACCGCCCGGCAGGCAGTCGAGCCCTGCGTCCATCAGGTCCTTCAAAGCCTGCGTGATCGAGACCTTGCCCTTCGATGCGATCTGCTCGATCTCGACCGCGGTGAACGCTTTGACGTGCGCGCCCGGCATCACTTCCTTTACCAGCCGCACAAGGTCCATGTAGTACGAGTAGGGAAGCCGTGGGTTGATGCCGCCGACCATGTGCACTTCGGTGATGCGCACGTCTCGGTGCCACTCGAGCCGGGCTCGCACTTCGTCGAGCGTCATCTCGTACGGGTCCGGCCCACCCTTCTTGGCATAGAACGAACAGAACTTGCAGAACTTGTTGCAGATGTTCGTGTAATTGATGTGCTGGTTGCGGACGTAGTAGGTCGTGTCCCCGTTCAGCCGCTCACGAACCAAGTTGGCCATCGCAGCAACCCCGGTCAGGTTGGGGGTCTGGTAAAGCCTCAACCCGTCCTCGGCCGAGAGCCTCTGGCCTGCTTCTACCTTCCTGTAGATGTCGATCAGAGCTTCGCCGACGGTTCGTTCTGGGCTCAGTGCCATTTCAGGTTCCAAAATGAACTTTTAGCGAAGACTGAAAGTTCGTCTTGATTATGGCTTACGTGTCCGGGTCGGCGGGCTTTACGGCTCAGGCAGCCCTGTAGAGGGTGCGGGAAATGTCGAGGACCAGCGTCACGGTGCCAGAATCCGAGGGGAGGACGTCCTGGGTCAGGGCCCTGACTCTGATGCGCCTTGAGCGGACGTCGGCGGCGTTCGGGGCACCACTTTCCTCGCCGTACATTCGGCCCTGTGAGCCGGTGTCCGTGCCGATGGGGCTGAACATCAGCTCGGACTCTATGGGCACGACGTGGCCCTCTTCAACCTGCAAATGAAGCTGGTTGGGACTGTGCTTGGTGATGATCGCGCCGCGCCATCCCCCAAAGAGCCCCTCATCGCTGCGAGGACGGTACATCGCCGGGAGTTGGCACTCGTTCAGTCTGCTTCCAAAGTTGTTCGAGTGGCTCTGGCCCGCCTCGATCGAGAACGCGACCATACCGTCTGTGACCGATGCCACCGATCCTGAGCGGGCAATGGTCTGCCCCATCTTGATCTCGATGAGCGCGCCATGAACCCCTGGGCTCAGATCAGCGGTTTGGGCGCCGGGACGGACGGAGAGCACGATGCGAGGGAAGTCTTCCTTGACGACGTCGCAGGCAAGCTCGACGTTGTTGCCCGCCAGCTTTAAGATTGCAAAACCGATCGCCCCGTCACTGCCCATGTTTGCCCACACACCGCGCCCGGCCCAGGTGTTCTCTTCCACCTTGCAGCTCTAAATACCCCCGCAATCTTGTCAGGGCCCACGGAGCACGTCTCGCATTTGGGCGGCGGTGTCTGCGGTCGGGTCGATCAGATGTGCCCTCCAGCCCAGTCTCTGAGCCGCCTTCACATTGGCTTCTGAGTCGTCGAAGTACACGATCTCGTCGGGCAGTGCTCCACACTGTGACTCAAACGCCTTGTAGACCGCAGGAGAGGGCTTGCTTGCGCGCTCGATGTGCGACCCGATTCGAACCCTCAGTCGAGGGCCAAACCGGTATCGTGCGCCGTCGAAGAAGGTCTCCCAGTGGGTCGCGTTCGTGTTGGAGAGGCAGCCGCAGGCTATCCCCTTGGAATCCAGCCCTTCTACAATCTCACTGACCCCCGGATACTCCTCACGAAGTA
>JANWJY010000005.1 GCA_025451715.1 Fimbriimonadaceae bacterium
GGGCGGACAGTTCTGGTCCGTGTACGTCAGCGCGAGCCTCCCCGGCCCAGAAGCGGTCAAGCAGACCCTCAACCAGATCGAGCTGGTCCACCGCATGATCGAGACCTACCCCGACGTCTTCGAAGCCGCGTACACGGCCGACGACGTCGAGCGAGCGTTCAAGAACGGAAAAGTCGCATCGATGTTCGGCATGGAGGGCGGACACTCGATCGACAACTCTCTGGAAACGCTGCGCGCGATGTACCGCGCAGGCGCACGGTACATGACCCTCACGCACAACCGCAACACGCCGTGGGCAGACTCCTGCACCGACACTCCCGCACACGGCGGTCTCACGGAGTTTGGCGAACAGGTCGTGCTCGAGATGAACCGGCTCGGAATGCTCGTCGACCTCAGTCACGTCGCGCCAGACACGATGCGCGACGCGCTGCGCGTCACCCGCGCGCCGCTCATCTACTCCCACTCCGGCAGCGGCGGCATCTGCAACCATCCGCGCAACGTCCCCGACGACGTGCTCCCGCTCGTCAAGGCGAACGGCGGCGTCATCATGGTCGTCGTGCTCGACTCGTTCACCTCGCAACAGGTCTATGACCACGAAAAGACCCGAGCGGCCACGCAAACTCGGCTCGGCGCAGAGTCACAACAGTTCAAAGACTGGGACGCCGCCAATCCCCAGCCTAACGCCTACTTGCAGCAAGTCGCCGACCACATCGACCACATTAAGAACAAGATCGGCGTTGACCACATTGGGATCGGAGCGGACTTCGATGGCGGCGGCGGTGTCGTCGGCCTCGAGGACGTCTCCAAATACCCGAACCTCACCGCTGAGCTTCTCCGCCGCGGTTACACCGAACAAGACATCGCCAAGATCCTCGGCCTCAACGTCCTGCGCGTCATGCGCGGCGCCGAACGCACCGCCTGGGTCATGAAGCGCGAGATAATGGGCACGCCTCCTTTTGAGATTCGGAGCGGGGCTCTTAGCCCGCAGAAGAATTGAGCAAGCGCCGGGTGCCCCAGTCTGGCCGCACCAACCCCCACACAAACGTCATCTAGTTACCGGCGGCAGACCGGGAAACAACACTGAGCATGAATACCAGAGTCCGACGCATCTTCCTCGGCGTGTTTCTCATCATCACGCCACCCGCGCTCGTGCTCGTCTCCGCCGCGCTCTCCGTCGCTCAGGAACGCCACGTCCGCGAGGGCCGCGCCGAACCCGCACCCTACTGGGACGTCCTCTTCCCGCTTGCCCTCATCGCCTGCTTCATCGCCATCCCCGCCGGCGTCTACGTGATCTTCAAAGCGCTTCGCGATGCGACTTAGATATTGAACTCGATGGACGAACGACACGATCCAGAGAACAACAGGGAAAGCGATTGGTCGAAACCGCCGGAACCAATACAACCGGCCAAACTTCCATCTTCCTCGAGGCGGGGCAAATTGGGATTTGCTCTTATTGCCATCTCTGTCGTAACTCTGTTTGGGCCAATTCTCGTTGGAGTAAGAGGCTACGAGTTCGCTTCCATCTTTGTTAGCATGACTCTGTTAATCGTTGGAACCCTTCTCATGAGGGCGCGTTCGAGCGTTGATCGCTGAACCCGAACCCTACTTCATCACCGACTTGAAGAACCCCACGACCTTCTCTCCCGCGTTCCGCGGCGGAGAGTGACCGCCCTCGTATTCCCACACCCAAACCGGCTGCTTTCCAGAATAGACCTTGACCCCGTCCTCGCGCACAATCGGAGTAGCCGAACACGAGTTCTTCTTGATCACCGCGTCCGAGAAGATCCGCATCCCACGGATCCCCACGAGCTCGTCCGAAACTCCCGCGACCACGAACGCCGGCTCAACCGGAGCCTCGCGGTACCAGAGCCCGCCGGGCGCGCACGCCCCCGCGAACGCCGCGACCTTCTCAGCGCGCTTCGCCTGCAGAACCCACGTCATCAGCGACCCGTTCGAGTGACCGGTAACAAAGGTCTTCGCAGGCGTCGCGCCGAACTCCTTCGCCGCCCACGCGACCATCGCATCGAAGAACTTGATGTCCCGGTCCTCGAGCTGCCCCGGCGCGCCCTGCCACCCTGACCGTGTCCCCTCTGGATCGGTGCGGCCCTTCCATCCCGGCAGGCCCTGCGGATACACCACTACCGCCTCCGGCCACGTCAGGTGGTAGCGCCACTGCACAGAAGCCTGCCGCGAGCCGCCGCCGTGCCCATGGAACATGAACACCACCGGCGGGTCCTTGACCTCCTTCACCGGTCGGAACACCAGCGCTGTCCGTGAGACGTCACCGACCTTGAACGTCACGGTCTCCGACTTCTGCGCTTGGGAGAGCACAACGAGGGCGATGAGCGTCGTCATGCCCTGCAAGGACGTGTCCACACCACCAAGGTTTTCCTGTCCCGAAGAAAAAGCTGGGCACGACCGGCGCGCAAGGCAATAAAATCGAGCCATGTCAGACAACGACGCTCGCCTCGCCCTCCTCGAAACCGAACTCGCCCGCCTGAAAGCGCAAAACAGTCGCAACCGAGCCCTTCTCCCGCTCGCACTCGTCGTTGCGACTGTCCCGTTCCTCATCGCCGGCTCCTCCTCTCAACAAGTAGTCAAGGCTGACCGCTTTGAGGTCACCAAGGACGGCAAGGTCGTCGCCGCGCTTGCCTCGGACGACGACGGGGGAACGCTCGACGTCTTCAACAAAGAGGGCAAGCTCGTCGCCCAGGTCATGACGAGCGTCGAGGGCCAGGGCCAGTTCAGCGTCTACAACAAAGCGGAGAACGAAGCCGCACGGCTGGTCGCGACTGACACGGGCCAAGGATCGCTCAGCCTCTACAACTCGCTGGACGAGAGAGTCATTTGGCTCGTTCCCGATACTGAAGGCGACGGACTCTTTCGGGTCAATAGTAAGGACGGCAAGGACGCAGTGCTCATCGCGACCGGCGGCGACAACAATGCGTTGATCAACTTCTACAACAAAGAGGGAGAGTTGGCGGCCGCCTACGGCTCCAATTCCACGGGGAACGGGTTTACGCACCTCTACAACAAAGCCGGCACAGAGACTATTTGGCTCGGCGCGAACAGCGACGGGCACGGACAGCTCGATATCATGGACACCGATGGCGTGCGCCGCGCGCTCCTCTACGTCGCTAGCGACAAGACTGGGCAGCTAGCCATGTACAACGCTGCAGGCAAGAACGTAGCGATGTTCGGCTCGACCTCATCAGGTGGCTATGCCAACTTCAAGAACAACTCCGAGCTCCGCGTCGCCTGGCTCGGTTCGGCCGAAAACGGCACCGGCCTCCTGGACGTCTACAACGCGAGCGGCAACAACGTCGCGTGGCTCGCGTCCGACACGAACGGGCGAGGACAGATAAGCGTCCGCGACCTCGACGGAAAGGACATGGGCGTATTCACATGCGCCACGACCGGTGGCTTCATCACGCTCCGCAACCCCGACGGCTCCGTCCGCTGGAACTCACCGTAGAACAAAACTCCCCTCTCCGCGGATGTATGGTGCCGCGGAGAGGGGTGGGGAAGTCCAAATCCGAACATCCCCTCATTCCCTCAAGCTCTCGTCCGGCCACCAGTATTCGACAAGGTTGTTGTCAGGGTCATAGAAGTAGTACGAGACGCCCTTCATCCGCCCTTCCCACGTTTGCGGGCCGAGAACCTCCACGCCAAATTTGTCCGCATTTTCCAAGAACGCTTCGGGCGTCGCATCCTTGGCGCGGAGCGCGAAGTGCACAGGCCCGAAGCGTTCGCCTGCGGGCAACGGCGAGTGCTCTTCGAACAGGAGCGGCCCGCGCGTTATCCCCAGCCATTGCGGGTGTTCGAGCGAAATCGTCGCGAACGAAGCCCACTCGTCGCTCGGCTCGCCGCGCGACTGCAACCCCACCACCGTCTCGTAAAACCGCGCCGAAACCCTGACGTCCTTGACCACGAGAATGATCTCGTGCAGCCCGTCTGCTCCGCCGTGACTCATGCTTAGACACACCTTTGCTTTATGACTTCGCTAACCCTTCGAACAATGCGATGTCCGCCTCGACCACGCGCAGTGACGCCGCCCAGAACTCCTTCTTGCGAGTATCGATCCCGAACCGGTCGGCCAATGCCGCGGCGTCCGCTAGCCCAGTCGACGAAAGCAGATCGTCGTACCGTTCATGGAAACCGGCAGGCTCCGCTTCGTACACCGCATAAAGTCCGAGCGAGAACAACAGCCCGAACATGTAGGGATAGTTGTAGAATGGTCGCCACGCGTAGTAGTGCGGCTTCACCGACCACATGTACGGATGATACGTCGATAGCCCGTCCCCATAAGTCTCCGTCTGCGCGTCGGACATCAGACCGCAGAACTCGCGGGCGGAAAGCTCGCGCTCCGCGCGCCGCTCGTACACCCCGCGCTCGAACAAGTATCGCGAAGTGATGTCCACCGCCGTCTGGCACGCGCCTTGGATCGACGCCTCCAAGATCGCCAACTGCTCTTGGCCCGATGTTGCAGCGATCGCCCGGCGCTTGATCACAGTCTCGCAGAAGATTGACGCCGTCTCCGCCAATGTCATGGGCGTCTGCGACTGCAGCGCAGTCCGTTCGGCCAAACAGACGTTGTGGTACGCGTGCCCGAGTTCGTGTGCCAATGTCGCGACCGAGCCGAACGCCTCCTTGTAGTTCATCAAAATGCGTGACTCGTCCAAGCGCGTGCCCATGCAGAACGCCCCGTCCCTCTTCCCAGCCCGCGGAGACACGTCGATCCAGTTCTCAGCGAACGACCGCGCAGCCAGGTCGCCCATCTTGTCGCTGTACGCGCGGAACCCCTCTTCGACGAACGCCTGCGCTTTCTCGTACGACCACCCGCCCTCTGCACCGACCGGCGCAAAGAGGTCGCTCCACGGCAAGGAACCAGGGTTCCCCAACAGCCTGGACTTGGCCTTCAAGTACCGCCGGAAGACCGGGAAAGCGTCCCGCGAAGCCTCAAGCATCGCATCCAATGTCTCGCGGTCGATGTTCGTCGAGAAGATCGCTTCGTCCAAGACCGTGCCCCAACCCCGCTTCTTGGCGAGCAGGTTCGATTCGTACTTGATCGCGTTCATCGCAGCCGCGATCGGCAGCTCGTTAGAAGTCCACGCCGCAAGCTCCGCGTCATACGCCTCCCGGCGAACATCGGAGGAAGGGTCGAACGCCAAGTTTCGCACCGCCGCGATCGGCAATGACTCACCACGGAAAGAAACAGAGACTTGCGAAGTGAAGTTGCTGTACAGCCGAGACCAAGCCGACGTCCCCGCGTCGGAAAGGTCGGACGCCAACGCCTCTTCATCAGGAGACATGAGGTGAGCACTGTACGTCTTCATGCGTTGCAACGCAAACTCGTGCTCAAGAGCAAGCTCCGACGACGCCAACAACGACGCCAGATCGATGCGCCCGACCCACGCCGTCAGGCGCGTCCCCAGCTTGTTCATCAGGATCGCCACCGGCTGCATCTCGCTCTGCCGCGCCAACGCCGTCTCGTCCTTAGAATCGGTCGACACGAACGCGTGGATGTACGACCGCGCCAGCTTCGCCCGGTCGCTCAGAGCGTTGAACGCGCCCAAGACCTCCTCGAACCCTTCAGAAGACTCTGTCTCCGCGTACCGGTCGAAAAGCGCCTCCAGCCGAAATGCCTCCGCCTTGATCGCGCTCATCTCGTTCGAAAACTCCTCCGACCCGATCCCAGGGAAGTAACACGACACGTCCCACTTCGGCATCTCAACGACAACGCTCATGCCCCAATCATGCACGACCCGAGATGCCGTCCCACGGGTACCCCTTGACACTGGGGAAGGCCATCACATAACTAAGATCATTAGGTCATTAGCCTCAATCTGCGACCTTGATACAACGAAATAGTTTGACAAAAGCCAAACGAGCAAGTATCATTAGTCAAATGCCCGACAAGCAGGCTCGAGACCGACTCCTCAGCCCAGTCGGGCACCAACTGAAGCTCGATGAAGTCGACCTTGAGCTTCTTAGGCTCCTCCAGACCGACGGCCGCACGAGCAACGCCGAGCTCGCCCGCACCGTCAGCCTCTCACCCCCAAGCGTCCTTCAAAGGGTCAGAAAGCTCGAAGAGCAGGGCCTCATCCAGGAGTACGCGGCCGTGCTCGACCCGGAAAGGCTAGGGTTCTCCCTCACCGTCGTCGCAATGGTCAGCCTCGCCCTCCACCAGGACCAGCCGATCGACAACTTCAGGAAGAAGGTCAAAGAGTTCCCCGAGGTCCTCGAGTGCCTCCACGTCAGCGGCGACTACGACTTCATGCTCCGGATCGTCGCAAAGGACGTCCACGACTACGAGCGTTTCGTTAGCGAGAGGCTCAGCGCCATCAAGGGGATCGGTAAGATCCATAGTTGTTTCGTGCTGGGAGTGAACAAGCGCACGACTGCACTGCCCATATGAGTTTCACCGTAAGAGAAGCCTCTTTCCCAGCGGACGCAGACGCGGTCCAGAAAGTCTGGTCGTGGGTGTACAGCCTTGTCGCTCCGTCAGAACCGCTCGACCCTCCGGCGGACAGGGAGAAGTGGTACGTCGGCCTCGAGGACGGAACTCCCACGACGGCGTGCAAAGTCCACGGCTACACGGTCGCGCGCGGAGAGGCGGACCTGAGCTGCGGCGGCGTCGCAGCGGTCGCGACGCTCAGCGAGCACAGGAAAAAGGGCCACGGCCAAAGGTTCATGGTCGATGTTCTGCAGCTCATGCGCGAATACGGCCACGTCATCTCGTCGCTGTACGCGTTCCGCGACCCGTTCTACGCGCGAAGCGGCTACGGCACCTGTGGGTGGCGGTGGAAGATCGTCTGCCCTGCGCACCGAATGCCAAAGACAGAGTGCGCCATGCCTGTGAAGCAGGTCATGGCGTCAGAGATGGACTGTCTCACAACTGTGCACACAAAGTTCATCCGTGGTTTCTCTGGCAGCGCATTGCGCACACCGGCGATGTGGCAACGGCGAATGGGCACCAAGCCGCCGCTCGTGTACGCGATCGGCGACCCGATCGAGGCGTACCTCTGGGTCCGTATCACCGAGTTTTGGGGAAACGTCGACGTCGGCGAGATCGCGTGGTCTACGCCGCGCGGATACGACGCGATCATGTCGGTCATCGCAAGCATCGGACACAACCAGAAGACATTCACTTGGATGGAGCCGCCGCACAGCCGATACCTCGCGGCGCACTTCGATCAAGGCGTCGAAATGTCGATCTACCGCCAGACGATGCACAGGGTGCTCGACGTCGAGAAAGCCTTGAAGCAGCTGAAGCCGAAGGGCGAGGGCGCGTTCACGTTCAGCGTCCGCGACGAGCAGATCGCCGACAACGACGGCGCGTGGAGCGTCTCGTGGACAGACCAGGGCGTCGACGTCCAGAGGTCGCCGCGCGGCGACATAGCCTTTTCCATCGGCGCGTTCTCACAGGCGTTCATGGGGGCGCCGAGCGTCACCGAGCTCGCGCAGCACGGCCTGATCGAGGTGCGCGACCCGTTGTCACTGGAGATGGCCGAAAAGCTTTTCACACCGATGTCAGTCTGTTGCATGGAGTTCTTTTAAGTTGAGCGAAAACAATTACAGCCTCGATACCCTGCTCGTCTACCACGGCTCGCGACCCGATCCGACGCACGGATCTGTCGTCCCGCCGGTCTACCAGAGCAGCACGTTCGCGCAAAAAGCCCCCGGCGAGTA
>JANWJY010000006.1 GCA_025451715.1 Fimbriimonadaceae bacterium
ACACTGAGCTCGTGTTCGACGGCGTCCCGATCACGATTGCGGCGAGCGACAACCGGGACGGCCTGACACGCGGAGTCGTGGCACGCATCGGCAAGGACGTGGGCCTGAGCATGGCGTTCGGCGACCACTTTGGCATCCAAGGCAGCGCACTGACGCAGTACCAGCGCCCGGAGGACGCGCCAGGGCGTGGCCGAGGCTATCGGCGAGCACTTGGTCTGGACACAAAGTACAGTTGGGCAGGTGGAGTCGTCGAGGCCGAGTGGGTGATCCTCAGCGACGGTCACACAGTACTCGACGTCGAGAGGAGCCTCAGCGACCTGAGGTACAGGTTTGCGACGAAGGGCACCGGGTACATCGTCACCTTCGGTTGGGCGCGCTCTTGGGACCAGCAGCGGGACTGGTATCGCGCGTTTGCTGAGATACCCGTGAGCGACAAGGTCGTGTGGGAGCCGTTCGTTCGCTTTCGAGGTTTGGGGTGGCAGGACTTCGGGATCGCGATGCATGTGAGGCTATGAAGATTTTCCTTGGGCCAGCCCAGATCGTCGCGATCCTTTTAACGATCGCTGGGCTGGTCGTGCGTCAGCCTGCGATCGCCGCTTTCGGCGTCGTTTGCTGGATCGGTGCAGTCGCCGTTACAAGCATGCGAGACTCTTCCCTGCGTCACAGCGGGCTGGACTCCCAGCAGGGACGGTTCTTCTTGCAACCCATCCAAAGGTTGCACAACGAGATTGCGAAGCTCGTGGCCGACCATGCGCACAACCCGACGGTCGGCGTGATCGGTCAAGACGCCCTCGTCGAATCGACGGAGCTGCTGCGCAAGGCGAGCGCGTTCGCTGCGCTTCTGCACGAGTCGCGGTCTGCGCCTAACGCACTTGCAACCGCGGAACGCGAGCTCGAATCGCTAAAACAACAACTTGCTGCGAGCCGCGACGACGCACAGCGGGAATCGCTCACGCTCGCCGTCCAAGCGCGGGAGGGAGAGGTCGAACACTATCAAAAGCTCATCCGGAGGATCGACGGCGCTAAACAGCGCCTGAAGGACGCCGAGGTGGCTCTTGCAGCGATAAAGGCCCAGCTCGCGGCTTCAGTGGTCGGCGGATCAGCGGACGGCCTGGATACGGAGGATCTCGGGGGTATGGTTGGTCGTCTAAAGTCATTGTCATCCTCCATCGAGGAGGTCGACGAGATGAGGGAGAAGATCCAATGAGCACGGGAAGACGAGCCTATAACCTGCTTCGCGGCTACATTGGTCGCGAGTGGGACAGGATCAAGAGCTGGGAGCGGCTCGACGCGCTGACCGAGCTTGACGACAAGATCGACGCGCCGCCTGGCGAAAAGGCAGCGTCAGAGGAGGACGCACCGGAGAAGACGGTCGTTTACATCCCAGAGGGCTCGACTCGCGAACAGGCGGCGGCACACATCCTTGGCGTTTCGGAGAAGGCTTCGTTCCAAGAGATCCGGTTTGCGTTCGTCAAGCTGAGCAAACGTAGCGATCCCTCGAACTTTACGTCAGGAACACCGGAGCACACACAGGCTCGCGACATCTATAAGAAGGTCCACTGGGCGTACAGAACGCTCACCGAAGAAATGTCCGACTCGGACAAAAGGTTCGGCTCACTCGAGATCGAGTAGCTTTCTTACGCGCCTCGCAATCTCGTCCCTGACTTCCATAAACTGTTCGTATGGCAGCGTCTTGGGGTCGGGCAGCTCCCAGTCGTCGCGGTTCTTCGCTGGGACGTGCGGACATGAGTCTCCACACCCCATCGTCACGACCCAGTCCCATTCTCCCTTCGGGATGTCGTCGAGGCCCTTGCTCTCGTTTCGCGTGATGTCGATCCCCACTTCGGCCATTGCACGCATCGCCGTCGGATTGACCTCTCCGGAGGGTCTCGAGCCTGCGCTGTACGCGTCTGCTCCCATGGTGCGAGCAAATCCCTCCGCCATCTGTGAGCGGTTTGAGTTCTCGACGCACACGAACAGGACGCGCTTTTTCATGCCGTCTTCGTGTAGCCAGACCAATCGCCCAGGTACAGGACCTCTTCTTCCAGGGTCACTCCGAACTTCTCGTACACGTTCGTCTTTGCAAACTCGGCGAGGTCGCGGATTTCGAACGCCGACGCACCGCCGACATTAATGATGAAGTTTGCGTGCTTGCCGGCGAGCATCGCCTTGCCGTGCCGGTGTCCTCTCAAGCCGACCGCTTCGATGAGATAACCCGCGGGCACGACCCCGTTCTTCTTCATGCCCTCGGTCAGTGTGTCGAGGCTGTCCGCGAGCTCTTTGTTGAGCACGTTCTTAAAGAAGCTCCCAGCGCTGGCCGGCGGCGGTTGCTTGCCGATGCGTTGTCGCTGGTCTTCCCTCGCCTCGTCGTACGACGCCTTCATTTCGCCCTTGGGAAGCCGCATCTTTGCGCGAAGCATCGCGCACTGGGGCGGGTTGGGGCGTCGCAGGAGAGAGTCGCGGTAGGAGAACTGCATGAACGATGGCTCGACCCACTGTCTCTTGCCCTCGTAAACGACTTCAAGCCCGACCATGAACTCCGAAACGTTGCTGCGGTAGGCCCCAGCGTTGCTCACGAGCGCCCCTCCCAGCGTCCCCGGGATTCCAACTGCGAACTCGAGCCCGCGCAGGCCGGACTGAACCGTCTTCAGGAACAGGTCCTGAAACCAGCAGCCGCAGTCTGCCGTCACGGTACCGTCGGGTTCGATCTCGATCCTGTCGGCCCTGTCGAGCAGCACGAGTCCCGGCACGCCCGCGTCTGATGGTAGGGTGTTGCTGCCTGAGCCGAAGACTGTGGTGTGGATGCCCTCCCTTTGGGCGAAAAGCGCGGTCTCTGCCACGTCGTCGATGTTACGCGCCATTTGGAAGAGCTCGGCCGGGCCGCCTGCTTTCAGCGTTGTGAACGGCGCAAGGCTTACACCGCGTTGGAAGCGGTCAAGCACGCGGACCCCCGAGGAGCTTGGAGTCTCGCGGCTTGCTTAGGCTCGGTTCGGCGACATAGAGAGGGACAAGCAACGCCGGCCTAATGGGTATGAACAGTTGGACGAGCCCTGCCGCGTTTTGGGCAAGTGGAAACGACTTGTCGTGCCGATAGTCCACTACCCCATCGGGAAGCGCCGGTGTGACGACAGGCTCACTTCCAGGCATGCGGAGGAACCATTCGCCCCTTCTGCTCGGGATCGCGACTGCACTGTCCTGATCGATGAGATCGAACGCCGTGACCCCGGCCACTTGAACCTTGTGCGCGAACGCCATTGTCTTCGCCATCGTGACGCCGACTTTGACGCCCGTAAAGCTCCCGGGACCGACGTCGGCGACGAACAGCCGCGTATCGGTGAGCGACTTGCCCGAAGCCCTCAGGCAGTTCTCGAGAAGAAACAGAAGCGTCCCGCTTGCTTTGTAATGGGCCTCCTGCTCCCCTTGCGCGAGGATCCGCCTATGCTCATCGAGGAGGGCGACGCTCGCGATCGGACTGGAGGTGCTGAAAACGACCGTCACGGCGCGATCTCGACCGCTGTGTAGTCGCTGAGCCGCTCAATGAGCTTCTTGTCGGACTTGTACGCGGCCTCTGAAGTCGCGGCATAGTCTATGCGCCACACCACTGAGCCGCCGGTGCCGACGATGTGCCAAGCGATGGCAGTCCCCTCTTTCGCTCCTGGGCCGATTCGGAGGGTGCTCGCGACGTACTGGCCCGACTTGCGCACTCCCGGTGTCGGATCTTCGCGCATGGAAACGAGCTTAAAGCGGTCGAAGCTCGAACCGTTTGCATCGCCGAGCACGCTCGCGACCTGCGGGCGACCGCCGGAAGTGACGGAGAGTTCGACCGTGCTCTGGAGCTTCTCTGTCGATAACAGGACCTTGTCGTCCTTCGATACAAGAGTCCAGCCGTCCGGTAGGTACACGTCGATCTGGCGACCGAGCTTTGCGATCCGCTGGACGTTCTTCGTTCTGACGGGACCGCCGTTAAGGTCTTCTGGCGTCAGTCGCGTGATCGTTTGTCCGCTCGAGTTCTTGTCGGGGTTTGGAAGCGGCTTCGTCGGGTCTTCGGGGATCGGCATCTCGCCGTCGACTGTGCGCAGGGTGACAAGAGCCTGTCTCCATGCGTTCTCCGTTTCTTGGACCGTGCCAGCGGTGCAGGTGACACGAAAGTTGAGCTTCTCTTTTGTGGCCGTGTACAACAGTCCGACAAGCGTGCTCACCTCTTTGTCGCCGTCGGAATATTCGACGCGGGTCAAGAGAAGCGGCACGCCCAGGATCTGCTCCTCCCACTGCTGTGAGACTCTGCGTCTGAGTTGCTCGGAGACCTCGCGCTGGAGCTGTTGCCACATGCTCTTCTCCTGTCGAAACTGGATGTTGAACACCTGGATAGAAGCGATCGAGCCGTCCGAGACTGGAAAGCTCATGTCGGTCGAGTACTTTGCCTTCTTAATGGTCCAGGCAGCGGGGTGCTGGAAGATCAGGCCGAGGTCTTTGCTCTGGAAAGTCTTGGACTCCTGGGCCAAGGCTCCAATAAAGAGGACTGACGCGATCAACGGCATGGTCACCTGAAAGACGCCTGAGAGCCTGCACGTGCTTCGGGGGTCTTTGCGAGAAGCTACCCCGAAACTCCGCTTCCAAGTCGCGAGTCCCGACTGGTCTGACTCGAATTCGCGTTGTGTACCCCGTGATAGGTAGCATTTGTGAGTGCAGGCGGGCCATCAAATGGAGCGAGAGATGCGAGAGCAGCCCGCCGTGCTCGCCGCGAACTCGGGTCGTTACTTCGACGAGATCAGCGCCGCACTGCATGGTTCAAGCTTCGAGATGGTGCTGCTAGCGGCGCGGGGCTCCTCGGACAACGCAGCGCTCTACGCGAGGTACTTGATCGAGGTTCACTTGGGGATACCTGTCTCGCTCGCGGCCCCTTCGGTCATCACAAAGTACGGAACTGACATGAGATATCCGCGCTGCCTTGCAATCGGGATCTCCCAAAGCGGTGCCGCCCCCGACGTCAGTGAGGTGCTAGCGCACCTGCGGTCGAAGGG
>JANWJY010000007.1 GCA_025451715.1 Fimbriimonadaceae bacterium
CGTTCGGTGATAGAAGCAAGAGAATCGAACTGAGTAAAGGCGGATATGTTTTGTTCCTTGAAACTGCTAACAGAATCCTATCTTTGATAGGAATGTCAATGGCTGCGATGAAGGTGGTTACGATGCTCTTCTTCTAAAGTGTGTGACAAACTTCAGGCGGGTGGCCGGGGTGATCCTCGGCCACCGCTACTTCTGAACCGTGTGGCACGGCCGCCCTGCAAAGGGCGGCCGTGCCTCTACTTTGAGCCCCAGACCCCAAGACGGGCGGGCTGACGGTGGACCCGGAGATCGTGCTGAAGGCCAAGGCCTTCAACCTCAACGTCGGGTTCTTCTACAGCTCCGTCTCGGACGTCGACGAGGAGTACGGGCGGCGCAGGTCCGCGAGCGCGAAGAGCTACGTGGTCTCGCAGCTAGGGGCAGACAACCTGGCGATGGTCGTCAAGGGCGACCTGGGCAAGTACACGTACATAGAGGCCGGCACCTCCGGCGGGGTCACGACGTACACGGCCGCCAACATCGGATACAAAACGACCCTCACGTTCACGACGGGGCAGTTCATCGAGCACTACCCGGACGGCATGAGGGTGTTCTACGAAAAGCAGACTGCGGCCAACCGCTACGAGGTGGTGCGCGTCGCGATGCCCGAGAGCGCGGCGCTCGCGGCGGTGGCGCAGACCTACACCTACGGCACCAGCGGGGAGGCGGGGCTGCTCAAGACCGTCACGGTCCCCGGCGGCGACAAGGTGACGTTCACGTACGTCGCCTCGAGCCCGACGTCGCTGCTGAGCAGCATCGAGGACTGGGCGAACCGCCGCTGGACCTTCCAGTACGACGCGGGCAGGCAGCTCACGACGCTCATCGCGCCGACGGGCTGCACCACCAAGTACGGGTACTCGTTCGCTGGCGCTGGATCGCCGAACACGATGCTGCACACGATCGAGGACCCGCGCGGCTTCCGCACGACGTACATGTACAGCGCGGCGAAGCAGGTCGTCAGCATGGCGGCGGGCTCCGGCGTGTGGACGTACACGTACAACAACGATGGGGCCTCGCTGAACACCGTCGTCACTACGCCGAGCGGCGCCCGCACGACCAGCCACTTCGGCGGTGGCGCAGAGGTGACGGTCGTCGAGAAGCCCGAGGGCTACCGGATCACGTACACCTACGACGGCAACGGCTTCAAGACGGCGGAGATACTTCCGCTGAGCATCAGCCACGCGTGGACGAACAGCCCGCTCGGGCTGCTCGAGGCGTACCGCGACCCGGTCGGCAACCGCACGACGTACATGTACGACCCGTCGCTCAACCTGACGACGGAGCGCCGCCCTCCACGCGTCACTCTGTCGACTTTCGCAACTGCAGGCCCATCTCGGACCACTGCTTTTCGTCGATCGTCGAGGGGGCGTCCATGAGCGGGTCGTAGCCGCCGCCGACTTTCGGGAACGCGATCACCTCGCGGATGTTCTCGTCGTTGAGCAGGAACATGATGAGGCGGTCGATGCCGGGTGCGATGCCACCGTGCGGCGGCGCGCCGAACTCGAACGCTTCGATGATGTGGCCGAAGCGCTCCTTCTGCGTCTTCTCGTCCAGACCGATCAACGTGAACACCCGCTTTTGCACGTCGGGCTGGTGGATGCGGATCGAGCCGGAGGCCCACTCGGTGCCGTTGCACACGACGTCGTAGCAGTCGGCGCGGATACGCGCTGGGTCGGACTCGATGTACTGTAGATCCTCCGCCTTCGGTGAGGTGAACGGGTGGTGCGTCGGGTCCCAGCGCTGCTCTTCTTCGTTCCAGTCGACGAGGGGGAAGTCGACGACGAACGCGAACGCGAGCTTTTTCGGGTCGCGCAGACCCGCGCGGGTGCCGATGAGGTTTCGCAGTCTGCCTAGGACTTCGTTGCCTGTCGCCCACGAGTCGGCTATGAAGCACAGCAGGTCGCCGGGCTGGGCATTAGCCTGTTGAAGGATCGCTTGCAGCTCATCCGGTTGGAAGAACTTGGCGATCGAGCTGCGGACAAAGAGGCCCCTCACCTCCGACCCCTCTCCCCCGGAGGGGAGAGGGGAGGAATGCGGGTCCCCGGAGGGGAGAGGGGGGATGGGGATCGAGCCCTCGGCCGCTGCTCCCTCGACGTAGAGCGAAGCCATTCCCTTGGCGCCGTTGGACTTGCAGAAGTCCTCGAGCTCGGTGACGTCCTTTCGGCTGAGCTTTGCGCCGCCGGGGAAGCGAAGGCCGCGCACTTTGCCGCCACTTTCAATCGCTTTCGCGAAGACGCCGAAGCCGCTGTCCTTGACCAGGGTTGAAATGTCGAACACTTCGAGGTCGAAGCGCAGGTCCGGCTTGTCGCTCGCGTACTTCTGCAGCGATTCGTCGTAGGTGAGCCACGAGAACTTTTCGACCTTTTCTTTCTCAAGCGAGAACTCGTCGATGAGGCCGTTGACGACGTCGAGCGTCAGCGCCTCCATCAGGGAGAGCACGTCGCTCTGGGTGACGAACGACATCTCGAGGTCGAGCTGCGTGAACTCCGGCTGTCGGTCGGCGCGCTGCGACTCGTCGCGGAAGCACTTTGCGATCTGGTAGTAGCGTTCGACGCCCGCGACCATCAGGAGTTGTTTGTACTGCTGCGGGCTCTGGGGCAGGGCATAAAACTTTCCGGGTTCGAGGCGATAGGGAACGAGGTAGTCGCGCGCGCCCTCAGGCGTGGAGCGCGTGAAGATCGGTGTCTCGACTTCGAGGAAGCTTTTCGCGTCCAGAAAAGCGCGTATGCGACGCACTGCCGCCGCGCGGACGGCGAGTCTTTTGTACATCGACGGCCTGCGGAGGTCGAGGTAGCGGTGCTTGACGCGCAGCTCTTCATTGACCTTGGCCATCAGGTCCTCGTCGCTGACGGGGAAGGGAAGGGTCTTCGACTGGCTGAGGATCTCGAACTGCGTCGCGACGATCTCGACGTCTCCGGTGGACATCTTGGGGTTGCGGTTCTTCTCGTCTCGCAACCGCACGGTTCCGCGCACGCTCAGGCATGTCTCGGATCTGATCTCGTCGGCGCCCTTGACCGTTTCGGGGTCGAAAATGGCCTGCACGAGCCCGGTGCGGTCGCGTACGTCGACGAAGAGCAGCCCGCCGAGGTCGCGCACCTTGTGCGCCCAACCGTTGACGACCACCTCCTTTCCGACGTTGTCGGCGGTGACGGTTCCGCATTCGTGTGTGCGTTGGTCGAAGCCCATTTTCAGTCTGCTGAGGATACCGGGGAGGGAAGGATGAAGGATGAAGGATGAAGGATGAATTGGGACTTGTGCGAACGGTTGAGGTTATTAGAGCGACTCCCATTGTTCCGTCGTAAGCCCGGCCTGACGGATTATCGACCGCTGCGTTCCCACTGCAACTTCCTTGTGTCGAGGCACGATGGCCGTGACATGGCCACCCGGGATCTTGCGGACGAACTTGACGTGGCTACCAACCTGTGTGTGCTCTTGGAACCCTGCTGCGACCAGCTTACGACTGACTTCCGCGAAGCGGAGCGGTCTAAGCGGCACCAGTCCGCACCTCGATAGATGCGATGCGCGGTCTCCTGGTCGGTGTTGGGGGTGAGAAGTGTAGCTCGAGCGCCTCCTTAAGGTTTTCTAGCGCCTGCTCCTCCGTCTCACCCTGACTCGCGACATCGACTTCAAGGCACTGGGCGATGTAGAGTTCGCCCTCCTTCCAAACGCTCGCCTTGAACGTCTCCATAGACCATATTGTACTCCTGTCCCGCGTCATAATCAACGAATGCTCTGCGCCGCGATTGCGATCTCGATGGCCCACGTCCAGCCCCAGACCCGGACGGTCGAGGTCCACTTCAAGACCCACGACGGGCACGACATGTTCGGCAAGCTCGTGACGCCGCAGGGGAGCGGGCCGTTCCCAGTCGTGATCTACGTGCAGACCGCCGAGGGGATGACGGTCGACATGAAGCGCCCTCTCGGCGGTGGCAGGACGTTTAACTACTTCGACCTGTATCGCACGAAGCTGACCGAGATGGGTGTCGCGTTCTTCAGCTACGAGGGGCGCGGGGTCGAGATGGGTGACAGCCCGCCGCGGTACGAGAAGATCGACCGCGCGGTGTACGACACGAGCACGCTGCAGAACAAGGTGTACGACGTGATCGCCGCATTGGCCTCAATTCGCAGTCGGCCGGACGTGAACCGTTCGAAGATCCTGCTGATGGGCGCGAGCGAGGGCACGCTGCTCTCGGCGCATGCGGCGGCGACCGTGCCGGATCTTTTCGCTGGGCTCGTGCTGTACGGTGTGATGACCAGCAACATGCGGTACACGTTCGACTACATCATGACGGACGGCGCGTTTATGACTTTCTGTCTTGCGTTCGACACGAACCGGGATGCGACGATCACAAGGGCGGAGTTCGAGGCGGACCCGGTCAAGTACCGCGCAAACACCATGCAGGGCGCACCGCTCGAGACCTACGACAAGGATGGCGACGGATCAATCACCCTTGAGGACATGCGCGTTCTTACAAAGACCTACACAGACGCGATCGCGAAGGAGGACTTCGCTGTGCTGGAGGCTTGGGCGAAGGTGGGTGCGGCCGTGGCGATCCCTGCGAACTGGTTCAAGGATCACTTTGCCCAGAAGCCGATTTGGTCGTTCTTGACGGAGCTTGACGTGCCCGTGGGCTGTTTCCACGGCGACGTCGATACTTCAGTCCCTATAGAGGGATTGAAGCTGATGGAGCAGAAGGCGAAGGCGGCGGGGAAGTCGAAGATGGAGTTCCATTACTTCAAGGGCGTGGGCCACTCGCTCGGCGTCGAGCGGTACTTCATCGACGGCAAAGTGCCGGCGGGGCACCAGGCGATCTTCGATTTCATCAAGAGGACCGTTTCTTAGTGCTGCTCACTCTCGCGTAGTGTCGGCGCGCCTTCATCTTGTTGCCGCAGCTGGACATCTCGCACCATTTGCGCGACTGGTTCTTGCTGCTGTCGAGGAAGAGCCAGCCGCAGGTGTCGTTCCCGCACTCTCGGACGCGGTGGAGGTCCGGACTCGTGAGCAGCGCGGCTGCTGAGAGCGCGATGGGCGCGATGGCTGCTTCCGGTGATTGGTCGGTCACCACCCATTTGTACGCGCCTTTGGTGCGCCGGATCGAGAGCGCCTTGGCCGCAGCGACGGCCTCTTTGGTGAGGGCGTCGATGTCAGCGGCGTCCGCGGCTTTCTCCGCTGCCGCGTCGGACATCAGTTGGTACACGGTCTCTCGCAGACGCTTGGCGCGGGCGAGCAGCCTGTCTGCCTTTGCGCGCTCCACTCTTCTCAGTGCCCTCACGAGGGCGGCGTCGATCGCTCCGTTCGATTCCAGCCATTCCGCTAGGTCGGCAAGGCAGGTCAACCTGTCGGCGCCGTCGTCCTTGCGCCCGGCGGCGTTGGTGTTGGCGAAGTCGAGGCAGAGTTCTGGCCGCTGGTCGGTCATCTAACCCCCATTATGGCCTGGGCCGAGGGACCCATAACCCCCAAAAACAGTAAAGAGGGTCGAAAGTTGTGGTAGGATCATAACTGTCAAAACACAAAACAAGGGTTACGGGTTCCGTAGCCCTGGGAAGAGACCCATGAAGAACAACCTCACATACCAGTTCGGAATCGTCCACCTCAACGACGATTGGATCGCCCCGCTCATCAAGGCCGTGGAGGAGACCACGCGCGACGAGGCCAGGTTCCAGCCAGCCGACGGAGTGGCGTCGGTCTGGGAGATCACGCTGCACGCGACAGGATGGATGGAAGACCTGCTCCGCGACCTGACCGGCGCGCAAGACCTCGTGTTCGCGGACTGGCCACTGATCGAGGACGAGAGCGAGGCGGCGTGGAAGTCGGCGCAGCGCAACCTGCGGTCTGTCGCCGTGCTGATGCAGGACGAGCTATCGCGGCTCGACGACTCAGGGCTGGAGGCGGCGATCGACGAGGACGGCACGACGAAGGGCCAGCGGATCGCAAGCATCCTCATCCACAACGCGTACCACGCGGGGCAGGTGATCAAGGTCCGACAGATCCACGCATCGCAGGCGAGGAGGCTCGCTGCGACGGTTTAGGGAAGGGGCGTCTCCACAGAGCAACGGCCCGCGACCTCGTAAGAGGCACGGGCCGTATTATCTTTAGTTGAGAAGTCGCTTGACTAATTCGAAGTCGTCTTACGGCTTTTCTCGACCCACTTGCCGTCTTTCTTCTCAGAGATGACGGTCTCGGTCGTCTCGGTCTTCTTGCCGTTTGAGTCGGCTTTCGAGGACTTTTCGGTCACTTCCGTCTTCACGTCGCCTTTGACCGTGACAGTTTTCTTGACGGTCGTGTCTCCCTCAGCGAAGATTTCGGTCGTGGTGTCGACGCCGTCCTTGGACTCCGACTTTCGCATACCTTCGCGGACTACCTTTCCATTGCCGTCCGTTTCTTTGAACGGCTCCCACTTAGGGGGGAGGGCTTTGGTATCGCCGCCCTGTCTCGGTGGATCCGGCTTTTTCTCGTCGACTTTCGGTGGATCCTCTTTCTTCGGCGGATCTTCCTTCTTGGTGCCACCGTCGCCCTTGGGGGGTGTCCAGTCGAGCTCCTTGAGCTTCTTCTTGAGCGGGTCCCAGACGTGAGTTTTGAGCCCTCTCCTTGCTGGCTCCCAAACCTTCTTGAACGGGTCCCAGAACTTCGAGAGCAACTCAGTCGGGTCGAAGTTCCATGAGACGTCGAACTTGCCCTCCGATCCTGGTTCGGACTGTAGCGGGAAGTCGGCCTGTCCACCGGAGGTTGTCAGGGTCATTGTGCCCTCTCCGTTAGCGAACGAGACAGGGCCACCGAGGACCACTGCACTGACTTCGCCTTCTAGCTCTCTCGGAAGCACTGTCACGACAAGGTGGGTCTCGGCTCCGCTTGGGACCTTGACGTTTGTGAGCTTGGCGGACGCGGAGTAGAACACGACTTCTGTCGTTGCGCTCTGGCCTGTCGCTTTGTCTCGCACCGTCAGACTCTTCTGACCCGGCTGCACGCCGTGGCTTGCCGGTCGGTCGATCACGATCTGTCGCGGTGTGCCGGCCAAGATCGTGAGCGAACTCCTGCTCTCGAAGTCGTCGAGATCGAGGTTGCCGAGGTTCGGGAAGTTTCCTTCGATCACGCCGAATCTCATCATGTCGATGGCTGTAACGTCCGAATCAAGTGCCAAGGACCCCTGTGGGTCGACGTTGTTCTGGTAGAGGTTTGGCGAGACTTGAATCGTTCCGAGTTTCTGCGGGCGTCCGTCGCCGGCGCTGAGCAAGTAGGATCCGGCCGCGAGGCCGGCCGCCAAAAAGACGCGTCCGTACTTGTCGGCCTTCTTCGTCGCGACGACTTCGCCTTCGACGGTCTGGACGCTGATGACTTCGCCTTCGACGACGCCCGTCGCGGCAAACATGAAGGGCTCGTTCTGACCGATCTGAGTCGGCAGGACGAGTTCGGTCTTAGTTGAGGCGCTTGCCGCGGTCTGTGCTTGCGCGGCGAGGGCGTTGAGGAGGAGGAAGGCTCCGATCAGGAGCTTTAGGAAGCCATTAGTGTTTCGTTGCTTCATCGCGTGGTGCCGGTGCCCTGGCCGGAACCTCCTGAGCCTTAGAGGGGCGGCCGGTCGTGAATGTTCCCTGGCGGGCCGACCGAGTGCCAAATTGAACCTAAATCGAGGTCTGCTCGCAAGGTGGGCAGGAGGTGGGCCGCAGGGGTCGGTTCACACTCGCGGCAAGAATCCCTTACAATGTTGCCATGCAGCTTGTATGGAGCTTCCTCAAGGTCGTCATCGTTCTCGGGATTATCGGGTTCGTCGGGTACGTCATCTATAAGAAAGCCAATGTGCCGCCGGCTACGACGGCGGACGTCAATGCGATCGTCGTCGCGATCGCGCAGGTCGTGGGCGACTCGAAGACCGAGCTCACGGCGACAGACAAGCCCTCGGTGGAGTTCCAGACCGAGAAGCTGAAAGGGATGGACATCGACACGATCCTCTCTGGGCTCGTCATGTTCGACCCAGAGGCGACTCGCGCGCAGTACGTGGCGGTGGAGCTGATCTTGTTGCGCATCTATGAACGGCGTCCAGAGGGTTACGTGTCGCGGATCGATGGCGACCCTTGGGACGTTTCGGGCGACCTCACGCAGATGGGCGTGTTCGAGATCGACCGCTCTTCGGCCGGGCCGGAACTTTTGAGCGCGATGGTGGACGTGTTCAGCAATGGCGTCAAAGCGCGGCCGGAGTGGGCAGGGACTTAAGGAGAGCCGAGAGCTGAGAGCAGAGAGCAGAGAGCAGAGAG
>JANWJY010000008.1 GCA_025451715.1 Fimbriimonadaceae bacterium
CAGCCTCAGGGCTCGGTCATGGTCAGACGCGAGCGCTCGGCAAAGCGTCCTGAGGCATAGCGCGGCTAACCGCCGAACAGATGCATGCGAGTTTGTAGCTTTGCGATCACGTCATTCAGATCAGCGGCGGCGGCGCGTTCTTTCTCCACCACCTCTGGCTTCGCGCGGTCGACGAACTGCGGGTTGCCCAATCTTTGCTCGAGCTTCGTCAGTTCTTGCTGCGCCTTTTCGATCTGCGACTTGAGTCGCTCGCGCTCCGCGCCTTCGTCGATCAGCCCTTCGGTCGGGATGTGCAGGTCGATGCCGGGTATCGAGCTTGAGACGAACTTCCCTTCCGGCCTTCCCTGTTTGAGCTCCTCGATCCACGCCTGCGATGCGACGACGCGCGCGCCGTCGCCGAGATCGCCTTCGTAGTATGCAAGCGGAATCGCCTTCATCGCGGCGAGCCCGAGCTCCGCGCGCAAAGCGCGCAGCGCGCGTGTCGTCTCTAGCCACGATTCCACGCGAGACTCTGCACCCGCATCGATCGCGCCGGCGCCCGACGGCCACGGCGCCTGCATCAAGAACGCAGACTTCCCTGCCAAAGGCAACTGGCTGTACACCTCTTCGGTGATGTGCGGCATCACTGGGTGCATCATGCGAAGGAACGCGTCGAGGCACGTGACGAGCACCCACTGCGGCGTGTGTTTCTGCGCAGCGTCCGCGAGACGGTCCTTGCTGATCTCGATGTACCAGTCGCACAGCTCCGACCAGAAGAAGTGGTACAGCGCCTGGCACGCGGACTGCACGTCGTACGCCTCGTAACTTTCGCGCACTTGCTTTTCGGTGAACGCGAGTCGCGAGAGGATCCACTTGTCGACGTCGTGCTTTTCACGCGGCTCCGAGTGCGTATATCCATCGAGGTTCATGAACACGAACCGCGACGCGTTCCAGATCTTGTTACAGAAGTTCCGCGCGTCGTCGGTGCGACGGTCGCTGTAGCGGATGTCCTGGTTGTATCCCGTTTGGCTGAACAGCGTGTAGCGCAGCGCGTCCGCGCCTTTCGTCTGGATCACCTCCGTCGGGTCGACGCCGGTGCCGAGCGACTTCGACATCCGCTTGCCGTCGTCGGTGAGCACGGTCGCATAGACGTACACATCCTTGAACGGGATCTCGCCCTTGCAGTCGAGCCCCGCCATCATCATCCGCGCGACCCAGAGGTAGATGATGTCGCGCGCCGTGACGAGCACGTCGGTCGGGTAGTAGTCCTTGAGGTCCTGCGTCTCCTCCGGCCAGCCCAGCGTGGCGAACGGCCACAGCCCGCTCGAGAACCAGGTGTCGAGCACGTCCTCCTCCTGCCGCTCGATCTTTTTGTCACCCGCCTTTCTCTGGGCGTCCTCCCAGCTCAGCGCGGCGAACGGGGTGCCGTCCTCGGCGTAGTACACCGGGATCCGGTGCCCCCACCAGAGCTGGCGGCTGATGCACCAGTCGCGGATGTTCTCCATCCAGTCCATGTACACGCCCGTGTACCGCTCGGGCACGAACCGCACCCTGCCCTCCTTGACCGCCTTGATCGCGGGCGCGGCGAGCTGGGTCTGGCTGACGAACCACTGCTCGGAGGCCATGGGCTCGACCGCCTCATTGCTGCGAGAGCTGACGATGAGCGCAATCTCGTGGTCCTCGACCTTCTCCAGGAACCCCTGCTCATCGAGGTCCTTGACGACCTGCTCGCGGGCCTTGAGCCGGTCGAGGCCCTTGTACGGGCCACCCAGCTCGTTGACCTTGGCCGTCTCGTCGAGCACGACGAGGGTCTCGAGCTTGTGGCGCTGCCCGACCTCGAAGTCGTTGGCGTCGTGGCCCGGGGTGATCTTTACCGCCCCGGTGCCGAACTCGGGGTCGGGGTACTCGTCGGCGATCAGGGGGATCTCGCGGTTGAGGAGCGGCAGGATGAGGGTCTTGCCCACCAGGCCCACGTACCGCTTGTCCTTGGGGTGCACGGCGACGGCTACGTCGGCGAGGATCGTCTCCGGCCGGGTCGTGGCGATCGTGATCGAACCCGACCCATCTTTATACGGGTACCTTACGAAATAAAGCTTGCCCTTGGTGATCCTGCGCTCGGTCTCGATGTCGCTGACACTGGTCTTGAGCACAGGATCCCAGTTCACGACCCTTAGGCCGCGGTAGATCAGACCGCGTTCGAACCAGTCGATGAAGACTTTGAGCACGGCCTCGACGTAATTGTCGTCGAGGGTGAAGCGCTGTCTGGACCAGTCGAAGGCGCAGCCGAGCGAGCGGAACTGCCGTAAAATGGTGTCGCCAGACTCCCCGCGCCACTCCCAGACGCGCTCTACGAACTTCTCCCGCCCGAGCTCGAAGGCGTTGATCCCCTCCTTCTTGAGCTGTTTGGTCACCACTGACTGGGTGGCGATGCCTGCGTGGTCCTGGCCTGGCAGGATGAGAACGCTGAACCCTTGCATCCGCTTGTACCTACCGAGGAGGTCCTGGAGCCCGTAGCAGAGGGCGTGGCCCATGTGGAGGGAGCCGGTGATGTTAGGCGGGGGGATGGTGATACAGTATCGGGACTTGTTCGAGTCTGCGTCAGGTTCAAATAAGCCTGCTGAGCCCCAAGCTTCGTACCATTTTGCCTCGACCAGCGAGGCGTCATAGCGGGTAGAGAGCGCCGTTTCCATGTTGTTCCTTTCCTGTCGTGAAAGTGGGCTCGATTGTACCTGGCCAGGCTCAAAAGAGTCCAGGGCTGGTGTTTCACGTGAAACGTCCCGGTTCCCTCGCTAGGCCCAGACTCCGCTGCCTGCCATCCGTAAACTGGCCGAGGGAGGGTTAGGGAAGGAGCTTCCGCAAACCCCGGACGTTTCACGTGAAACACTTCGAACTTAGCGGCCTGTCTCAAACAACCGCCGGACGACCTCTTCGATCGCGACCTCCTCGATAGCGATGTCTAGAACCGGGTAAGCCTGCAGGATCTGGCTGGCGGCGTGGGCGACCTGGTCCTTGGCGACCGAGATCGTGACCTGGCAGTCCTCGGAGGAGGTGACCTTCCCGTACTGGCTCAGGTCTGGCAGAGGGGTGTCAGGCCCGAAACTGAGCCTAAGCTGCCGGTCAGAGCCGAACGAATTGACCAACTGGTTGATTTCCCCGTCAAAAACCAGGGATCCGTGGTCGATCACGATCACCCGCCTGGCCAGTTCGACCACGTCCTGCATGTAATGGGACGTCAGCACGATTGTGCACTGGGTCTGCCGGTTGAGCTCACGGAGGAAGTCCCGGATCCGTTTCTGGGAGACCAGGTCGAGCCCGATCGTGGGCTCGTCGAGGAAGACGACCTCGGGCTGATGCAGCAGGGCAGCGACCAGCTCGCACTTCATGCGCTCGCCCAAGCTGAGTTTGCGGACCTGGGTGTCCAGCTTGTCGGTGAGTTGGAGCTCCGTGGCCAGGAAGTCGAGCCTGGTCTTGTAGTCCGCGTCGTTGACGTCGTAGAGCACGCGCAGCACGTTGAAGCTTTCTATGGCGGGGAGGTCCCACCAGAGCTGCTGCTTGTTGCCCATGACCAGGGCGATCTGGCGGAGCATCTCGGGATCCCGCTTCCAGGGCTCGAACCCGAGCACGCTGGCCGAGCCGGAGGTGGGGTGCATGATCCCGCTGAGCATCTTGATCGTCGTGGTCTTGCCAGCGCCGTTTGGGCCTAGGAACCCGACGATCTCGCCCTTCTCGATGCTCAGGTCGATGCCCTTGACGGCCTCGAGCTCGTCCTTGATCGGCTTGACGAGGCCCTTGATCGCGCCCCAGAAGCCTGGCTGCTTCTTGGTGTGCGCGTAGACCTTGCGGAGGGCCTGGGCTTCGATGACGGGCATGGGGTTGGGTTTTACCAGGGCCACTGTTTCACGTGAAACAGGCCCGGGGCCAAGAGGTAAAGGGCGAGCAGGCTGGGGTAGCTCGAGAACAGGAACGAGTCAAGTCGGTCGAGCACACCGCCATGGCCTGGGAGGATGCTGCCCGAGTCTTTGACGTCGGCGAGCCTCTTAAGCCGGCTCTGCAGAAGGTCGCCCACCTGACCGAGAATTCCAGTGGTCAGGCCGACAGCGATGCTCGCCGGGGGCGGAACCTGGAGCCAGATCCCGATCGCATTGGCTGCGGCGAGGCAACCGACCAGGTTGGCGATCGCCCCCTCCCAAGTCTTGTTGGGGCTGATGCGCGGGGCGAGCTTGTGCTTGCCGATCGCCCTGCCGACAAAGTAGGCCAGAGAGTCTCCGACCCAGAGGGGGACGAGCGCGAGGACGAGAAGATTTGGGGCGAACGCGCCTCCGCTACTCGCTTGCGGTTGGAGCAAGAGTAGGCTCAGAGCGCCTACCATCAGCCAGATCCACAGACCCCAAACCTGAAATGGTTTGTTAGGTTTCCATAGAAATAATGCGACCGCTCCGAGGAGCCAAGGGATGGCCGTCGGCACGACCAACAAGGTTATCGGGACATGGAACGGCGGCCAAGAGAGCAACAGAGCCGGCAAGGCGGTTAGACACAGGGCGGAGGCCACGGGAACGTCCACGATCCGTGCCAATTCAATGCCTCCCAGGGCTAAGATTAGGGCTGCCAGCACCACGATGCCCCACGGCTCACGCCACAGGATGGCCGCGAGGGTGACGGCCGCGGCCAACGTTCCTGTGACGATCCGGGTGAGCACGACACGGGAATGATGAAGGATGAAGGATGAAGGATGAACGGGGAGGGCCGAAATACATGAAAACGCCCGGCCACCATTGGCAGCCGGGCGCTCTAGCTTATGCGCGGGACCTTACGGGTTGATCGTGACCTTGATCGTCGTCGAGTACGGTGCCTTCAGCCCGAACTTGTCGTTCACGGTGAGGGTGATGGTGTACTCGCCGGGCTTTCTGAAGCGGCGCCTGACCGTCATGCCGGTGGCGTCCACGTCGATCCCGTCCTTGGCGTCGAAGTCCCAAGTGTAGGTGAGCTGCGAGGCGCCGCCGCTGCCGATCGCGGTGATCGAGATCTCGTCGCCGATCGCCAGGTTTGCCTCACGGATCGTGGGCTCGACGTAGAGCGGGCTGGAGTCGTTGAGGACCTTGAGTTCGCCGACGTAGAACGTGCCGATGGTGTCGCCCGAGAAGGCGATCTGCTTGACCTTCTTGTTTGTGCGCTCGAACCCCGGGATGGACATGAGTGGGACGCCGACGGCCTTCCACCCGCGGGTGTTGGGCAGGGCGGAGGTGAGGTCGATGTAGACCTCGGACTTCTTGTCGTCGGTGGTGGTGACGATGCAGCGGACCTTGGTGAGGGTGGCGTCGATGGTCACGACCTGTGGCGCAGTAGTGCCGGCCCCGGCACCCCCGCCTGCTCCCGGCCTGCC
>JANWJY010000009.1 GCA_025451715.1 Fimbriimonadaceae bacterium
ATTGTTCGTGCGGCCTCCATCAGATCTTTCGTGTACGGCCCGCCGTCGCACACATCGTCCACGGTCTCTAAGAACATAACCATATCGCCGATGAGCGCCTGCTTAGCATCGAGGACAGGCAGGATCTTGTTCATCGCGGCCTGCGCGCGTTGCCAATGCTCTTGCTTGAATTGAGGCGAGGCCCGGAAAAGGAGGCGATAGGCAAGCAAATCAATGGAGTCGCCGACCAGGACAGCGATTAAGTGCCTCTCAGATCGGAGGAACGCCGCAACCGTGGTCATCTTCTCTGCGGATTCAAGGACCTCGTCCAAGTCTCCGCGTTCGAGCGCGAGTTCTGACTGTGCAAGCACGACTTGGGCCGCCTTCTTGGTGTGAGAGAAGTCGGGGAAAAGGGTCACGAGCCCTTCTTCCCACTTGCGCTCGGCGACGTAGAAGTCGCAGTCGGCGGCATCGTCAAACGCAGCTATATAGTAGGCAAACTCGATTCGAGTCTCGGGGACTTTGAAGTCTTCGCTGCTCAGTAAGAGTGCCGACGGCTTTCCATTCTTGGCCCGCTCATTGTGGGCGACCACCAGAGTGTTGAGCACATCGAACGCGTTCTTCCCCTTCGGTTCGCCGAGCAGCTTGCGGAAATCTGCAGCTTCTGTCACCAACCCAGCCTTCCTTGCGGCCGCGAGAGCCTCATCTAGTTTTCTCTGGCCCTGACTGCGGGAAAACTCGAGCATGGCGAAGGAAGCCACGCCGAGGACAGCGACCGACGCCGCTCCGACGATCCACACGCTCCTTCCATTCACAACCCGATTATACGAAGCTTGCGGTCCCGAGGCTACGGCGAGCGGCGGTCGAACCAGTCGCGGAGGCGGTCGAGGAACGTCGCGGGGCGGGAGTGGATCACAGTGACCTGCGGCGGGTCGCTGGCCATGCCTTCGGGGTCGATGAAGAACTGGAGCGTCTGCCGCTCCAGAGAGTTGGAGCAAGAGGGGTCGCCGAACTCGTTCGTGCCCCACACCCAATCCGGATTCGACGCCAGCTCCTTGCGCGCCTTCTCGATGAGCGCTTCCATCGGCCCCTCCGCCCGGTAGGCAGTGAACAAGACGGAGTCTGTTGGGCCAGACACGTACGCGAAGGGCTCGGTGGGGCTCAGCTTCGCCCCAGAAAGGAACCGGAATGGCACAGCATTGGAGGCGAGCGCGATCCAGCACACGGCGACCACGGCCGACACCGCCGCGCACGCGATCCAAAGCCGCTTTCGCCTCTTCACCGGGCCAAGTATGGAGCAGAAGGGCCGCCCGTCCCCCTCTCCCTAGCCTCCCCCAAGGGGGAGGAGTCTCGGAACACTCAATTTGAACCTAATCGGACGGAGTGCATTCACCGATATTAACCGAAGGCTTGAACTTGATGCGCTGGATTCTCGGGCTGGGACTCTCCTCGGTGTGCGGCTTGGCGGCCGCCCAGACCGACCGCCTCAACGTGACCTTCTCGCTCGAACAGTTCTTCCTCGCCGGCGGATACTTCGGCACGCACCTCACCGACGACCGCATGACGCGGCCCTCAGTCGCGGTCGAAAGCGGGCCTTGGCGGTTCGAAGGATCGTACTGGTTCTATCCGATGCTCGACTTCAACGAGCTCGACGAGACGAACGTTTCGTACACCTCCGGTAACGCGACGCTAAAGTACGGACGGATGCGCGCGATCGTCGGGCAGAGCGGCTGGTACGACCAGTGGTACTCGGGGATGAACTATGTCGGGCTTGTCGAGATCCAGAAGTACGGCGACCACCGATTCCTGTTCCACACGAGCGTCGGCGCTGAGCTGACGGTGCAGGACGGGCCGCAGACGTTCCAGCTCGCGGCGGTCTCGACACAGCCCGACGTCGACCGCCTCGCGCCGACCAACCTCGACCGAGGGATGGCGAGGTGGCAGGTCAACCACGCGGGCCTCACCGTCGGTGCTTCTGCCGCGTTCGACACCAAGGGACTTGGACGCGAGGAGAGAATGCTTTCCGCCGACGTTCGCTGGACCGCTCCGCAGTGGATCGCGCGCGGCGTCGTCGCCGGGCACTCGGACGACCTGCTCAACAAGAGCGGTTTCTTCATCGACGTGTACCACCGGCCCAAGGGCTGGACTGACCTGACTTTCGTCGGCCGCTACGAGCAGTTCGACACCAGCGCGACGGAGCGGCTTGAGACGACGACGCTCGGCGCCAAGGTCCGCGCACCGTTCGAGACATCGCTGTACGTCAACTATCGCTTCGGCCCGAGCATCAACACCAACCCCTACAGTGGGCCCTGGTCCGTCGGGCTCATCAAGACCCTCCGCTTTTAGGCAAACCCCATGATCACCACCCTTATCGCAGCGACGCTCCTTTCTCAGAACACCGTGCTGTCCGGGACGGTCTCCGACGGCAAGAAGTCACTGGACGACGTCGCCGTGTGGCTCGAAGGGGGCGCGAAGTCCAGTCCGATCACCGCGAAGATCGACCAGAAGGACATGAGGTTCGTGCCGCGCATCCTCGTGGTCCCGAAGGGCAGCACGATCAACTTTCCTAACGGCGACGCGGTGTACCACAACGTCTTCGCGGAGTTTGAGGCGAAGACCTTCGACCTCGGCATGTACCCGAAGGGGCAGAGCCGGTCCGTCACGTTCCAAAGACCGGGGATCGTGTCGGTGCTGTGCAACATCCATGCAGAGATGAGCGCGTACATCGTCGTGGTCGACTCTCCACACTATGCGAAGTCCGGCAAGGGCGGAAAGTTTAAATTCAGCGCGCCACCGGGCCAGTACACGCTGCGCGCGTGGCACGAGTCCGGTAAGTCGGAGTCGCGGCCCTTGACGGTCGGCGGCGAGCCGCTCGAACTGGCGGTAACAATCACCAAGAAATGAAGCGGCACTCCACGCTCAGGGCGCAGGTCTTGCTGATCACCGCCTCGCTGGTGGTGGCGGTGGTGGGCGTCGTGCTTGCGATCGTCGCGTGGATCGTGCGGGACCAGACGGCGCAGACTGCCCAGACGGCTTCCTCGCGCGCCAAGGCGGTGCTCGCACAGACTGTTTCGGACCAGCTCGGGCGGTTGAGCCTTGAAACGAGCCTCATCGTCGACCTGCCCACGACGAAGTCGATCACGAACGCCCCGGATTCGGCGACGATCGCCTACTACTTGGACAAGTGCCGCAAGCAGATCGGTGTCGACTGGATCCTGTGGACGGACGCGGACGGCGTCGCATACGCCGAGTCGGACCGCGCGGGGTTCTCCCTCGGCGCGGACCTGTCCTCGAACCGCAGCGTCAAGGCCGCGCTTGCTGGCAGGAGTTGGCGGGGGACTACGCTCAGGAACGGGAGGGTCGAGTTCGCAGCGTGCCAGCCCGTCGTCATCGGTGAGTACGTGAAGGCCACGATGACCGTGGGCAAGGTGTTGGACGAGGCGATGCTGCAGCGGATCGCCGACGCCGCCCAATTGGAGATCGTCGTCTTCGCCGGTTCTGAAGTCGTCGCCTCGACTCTCGACGTCCGGTCGGCGCCGGACGCGACCGACGAGCTTCAACGGGTCGAGGTCCGTGGGGAGAGCTTTGTCGGCGGGTACCTCGACCTCCCTGGCAGCGCACGAGAGAGCGACCTTCGGCTGCTGGCGCTGACGCCCGAGTCGGCGGTCACGGCGCCGTTCGCACCGCTGCGACAGAGCCTTGTCGCCCTGTTGCTCGGGGGACTCGCGGCTGCCGTTTGGCTTGGGCTGTCGCTCTCGCACCGCTTAACGAAACCGCTCGATGAGCTCATGGCCGCGGCCAAGGAGCTGCAAGAGGGGAGGTGGCCCGAACCGTTCCAACCGACGCGGCGGGACGAGATCGGGTTCCTGCAGGGCCACTTCGACGCAATGACCGTCTCACTTCGACAGAACCGGGAGCGCCTCGTCTCGATGCTCGAGATCGACCCGTTGACCGAGCTATGGAACCACCGGTCGTTCAAACAGAAGCTGCAAGCGATGGTCGATTTCGGCGACCAAGACGTGTCGGTCATCTTGCTCGACATCGACGAGTTTGAGAAGTACAACCAGAAGTTCGGACACGACCGCGGGGACGCCGCGCTCGTCTCGATCGCAAGGATCGTCAGCAGCGCCGCAGGGGATGGGGCAGTCTGCGGCCGGTACGGCGGGAACGTTTTCGCCGTCGCATGCATGGAGGCCGACACTGAGACCGTCGCCGAGACAATGCGACTTCGGATCGCGGACGAGACCGACCTCACCGTCAGCGCCGGATACTGCCGCTATGGGGATTCGACGCAGCGGCCAGACGTGCTGTTGCTCGCCGCGCAGATGGCGGTGGGACAGGCCAAGTCGGGCGGAAGAAACCGCTCGCGCGAGTTCCTCGGCTTCGACCTCGCAGCCGACGAAGAGAGCCTGAGGCGGCTGTTGCGCGGAGGGAGCTACGCGGCGGTCCGTGCACTGGCCGAGGCGGTCGACGCGAAGGACAAGTACACACACGGACACTCCCAGCGAGTGGCGGAGTATGCGAAGTCGCTCGCCCAGGCCAGCGGTCTCGACTCGGGGTTCGTCGAACTTGTGTTCGTCGCCGGCACCCTACATGACGTCGGGAAGATCGGCGTCCCCGACGACGTGCTGAAGAAGACATCACGACTGACCGACGAGGAGTTTGCGCAAGTCAAGCTGCACCCCGAGCTCGGCGAGCGCATCGTCATGCATATCCCTGAACTGCGCGACACTCTGCCCGGCATCCGCAACCACCACGAGAGGTACGACGGCAAGGGTTACCCTGACGGGCTCGCGGGAGAGCACATCCCGCTGATCGCGCGGATTCTTTCGGTGGCGGACGCGTTCGACGCGATGACCAGCGACCGCTCGTACCGTCAAAACATGTCTTTTGACACCGCTCTAGACCAGCTCCGCGAAGGTGCGGGCACCCAGTTCGACCCCGTGTTAGCGAAGACGTTCGTCGCGGTCATGGACGAGCGCCGCATGGCCGCGTGAGCTAGCCGCCGCCGTACTTCTTCTTTAGTTCGGCGAGCTTCTGCTGATACTCTTGGTCGAGCGCCGCCTTCTGCTTTTCGAATTCTGCGCGCTGCTTGATCTGCTCGTCGGTCAGTTGCTTCTTCTCGGTCGTTCCCTTGAGGGTGCGCTTCTGTCCAAGCGCCTTCTTCTGCTCGTCGGTCATCTGCTTTCTGCGCGCGAGCTGGTTCTGCGTGCCCTTGAGTGCGCGCCTCTGTTCGAGCAACTTCTTCTGCTCGTCGGTCAACTGCTTTTTGCGCGCGAGCTGGTTCTGCGTGCCCTTGAGCGTTCGCTTCTGCTCGAGCAACTTCTTCTGCTCGTCGGTCATCTGCTTTTTACGCGCGAGCTGCTTCTGCTCCTGTGCCTTCTTCTGCTCCTCGGTCAGTTGCTTCTTCTGGTCGACCGCTTTCTGGGTCGTCGTCGCCTGCCCCTTCAGTCCGGGATCCTGGGCGATGGCAAAGGTCAGCAGCGCGAGCGCCGCGATGACGATGGTGATCACTCTCATAACTTGTCTCCTACCATGATTGTACGGCCGAAACCGCCGCCCGAGTGCCAACAAACCAGGCTCAGGCTCGAATCTCCGACGTGCAGTTGGGGCACCGGGTCGCCTTCATCGAGATGTCGGACATGCAGTACGGGCAGGGCCGGGTGCTCGGCGTCGCCACCGGGGTCTCGGCCTCCTCGCGCTTGAGCCGGTTGATCGAGCGCACCATGAAGAACACCGCGAACGCCACCACCAGGAAGCTCAGCACGTTGTTGATGAACAGCCCGTAGTTCAGCGACACCGCGCCCGCGTCCGACGCGTGCTTCAGGCTCGTGTACGGCCCGGGGTCTGTGCCCTGCTTGAGCACCACGAACATGTTCGTGAAGTCCACGTTGCCCAGCATCAGCCCGATCGGCGGCATGATCACGTCCTTGACCAGCGAGGCCGCGATCGTGCCGAACGCCCCGCCGATGATGATGCCCACCGCCATGTCGATCACGTTCCCCTTGACCGCGAACTCCTTGAACTCCTTGATCATGCCCATGGGGGGAAGTGTAGCAGGGAGCGGGATCCGGAGCCCCCTCTCCGCGAAGATGAATCGTGCTTCGCAGGGAGGGGGTTGGGGGAGGGGCAGTGCCTTCGATCATCCTTCATCCTTCCCAGTCGTGAAACGACGCGCCGCCCTCTCCCGTAACCAGGGCCATGCAACTCAAGTCGCTCGCTCTCGCGGCCGTCTCGCTCGTCGTCGGAATCGGGATCGGCGCCTCCAGCCCGCTCGCCTCCGCCCAACAGCAGACCGGGGGACAGCTCAGCGTGCGCGACTTCCCCGACCTCGGCGCGGGGCTCAAGGCGACGCCCGGGTGCCTCGACGTCAAGTCCACCGCGCTCGCCGACGGCAAGATGCTGACGATCTTCGCGTGGTTCGAGAACAAGGCCGCGCTCAACGCCTGGTACAAGTCGCCGATGCACCAGGGCGCGATGAAGAGGTTCTTCCCCAACATGCCGGGGCACGCGGAGGCGATTCCGGCGTTCAAGGACGAGAAGTCGCCGCTGCTGGTGGTCGCGACGGTGACGCCGGCGGACCGGCCGCTGCTCGCGGGCTCGCCGCTCGCGGTCTCGCAGATCGCGATCGAGGTGTATACGCCCGTGCCCGGCGGGCTCGCTTTCGGCGGCGGGTTCGGTCCGGAGTCTCTGAAGGTCCCCGGATTGCGGCGGGTGAAGTAGACGGGGGTCACTCTCCCACCCCTCCGCGATACACTGTAGACAGTGAAGAAGCGGACGAAGGTGCTGGTCGGCGTCGGATTAGGAGTGGTCGTTCTGCTACTCGCTGGGGCACTGTTGCTTTCGCCGCCGGCCCCATACGACTTCCTGCGAGGCGCCAGGTTTGAGGGCATAACGACGGGCAGAGTCCAGGTAGTGACGACACCAAGTTCGACCGGCGCGACTGCGGCCCGAACACCCGGTGCGGAGCTAGCGTATCGGCGTTTCCGGACAACACTTTCGGCAGCTGAGGTCGAGAAGTCCGCAAGCCGCGAGTTAGCTGCTGACCGATGGAGGGGACCTCTTGCCGTATCCTTCTCGAGCCACACGATGTGGCTGCACACTAGAGGTCCGGGTGAATCGGTTCAGATCACTCCGGATGAGAGTGGCGGGTGCTACATCCATCTCCGATCCCCGCCCACAATAACCGACCGCGTCCAAGCCTGGCTCTGGAGCCTCACCCACCGCTCACAAAAGAGCGCCCCGCAAAGGCAAGCGTCCCCCCGGCGAAGCCGGAGGGACGCGAAGTACGACGCCACACAAAACAGGACCGACCCCGGAGGGGTCGCAGGCTCTCCCAGTCCTTTCCGTTAGAACCCTGAACCCTCGGCCGCGCCAAACCCCGTCCCCACCAGACTCAAAACGCCAAAAGTCCCGACGACGTCTTGAACCTAAACGCTTGACAAACCGCATACCCACAGGTATAATAAGCGCAATCAAAAACAAAGGGCAACCAAGCCCTCCCACAGGCGCGCACCAAACCGGCTTGCCGCGACCTGAGACCCATTGAACAGAGAACAAAAACCCAAGCACATCTCACTTCCCATCGACCAGTTCCACAGCGAGCACGAGATGCGACACTACATCGTCGCCAACCTCGACCTGCTGGAAAAGGGACTCCGCCTCTACGGAGACGACCGCATGAGCCTCGAACACCCCTGCTGGCTCATCGGCGACACAAGGATCGGACGCATCGACGTCCTCGCCGTCGACAAGCACGGCGCGTTCGTCGTCATCGAACTCAAATGGAAGCCAGCGTTTCCCGCCGTCCTCGGACAGTTGCTCGGCTACCTCGCGTGGGTCCACCGACACATGCCCGTCAACTCACTGCCCGTGCGAGGGATGATCGTCGCAACCGACATCTCGCCGCTGCTCAAGATGGCGGCCCAGTTCCTCCCGAAACTACGGATCAGGCTCTTCGCCTGCCCCGACCGCTCCCGCCTCGTCCGCGTCCTGTGACCGCCTGCCCTCTCCCTTCCGGGATCGGCCACACGTCGACACGGGCTACACTTGTCGACATCAGAAGAAGCGGTGCGAACTGCAATGAGATTAGACGACGGGCATATTGAACTTAAGAAGCGAATCGTTGTGGTTCTCCTTGCGTCCGTCATCGTCCTTCCCTGGGGGTGTGGTCGGGATGCCACAGTTGCGAGTCTACGGTACACAATCCCCAAGCCCTCTGGCAGGGAGGTTCAGTCGTTCAGTGTTGCGGCCACAGACGGATTCTCCAAAGAGGAACGGGCTCAATACAACATCGGTGCCGAAACGACTTGGGTCGGGTTTTCAAAGCCGTTCACTCTCGACTACCCGCCCTCGTTAGCGACCCCTGCAGCCGATCAATCCGGGTTTTCGTCGGGCTACTTCACAACGACATCGGGCGCTCGAGTTGGGTTCTTGGTCTTGGAACCTGTGGATCGCGAGCTGGATGGATTCAATCCAAAGGAGAGCCTGGCGAAACAAAAGAAAGACCTTCTCAATCGGTGCGAACGGGAGATTCCCAATGACGTGAAAGTCGCGAACGGGTGGGTGGGCGAGCCCATGGAAGATGAGCTCCACTTGCGTGGAAGGGTCCATCTGAGGCTCCTCTTTTTCTCAGAGCGCGAGTTTCTGCAGGTTTCCTTTAGGTGGCAGGAGGGAAGCGCCCAGCAAGAGCAAGAGGCCATGGAAGTTTTGGCGTATGGGCTATGGAGTCTCAAGGTCTCGAGTTAGTCGTTGGTCGACTGCACGAGTCGAGCACCGACCCCGTAGGGGTCGAAGAAAGTAGCCAGGGCCCCCTCTCCCCTTGCCTGGGGAGAGGTCGGTGAGCTCTGGCGAACCGGGTGAGGGAGCGCACCATAAGAGTCCCTTCCCACACCTCGCGACCCCTGGTCGGGCGCGACAACCGACCCGACCCCGGAGGGGTCGCAGGGTCTCTGTCTCTCTTGTGGGGTGAGCCGTGGTGGAGTGCCCGAAACGGACCGGGGTGATCCGGGAGCCCGCCCGTTTCGGGGGTCACCCCGGCCACCCGCCCGTCGCGGATTGAATGTCAAAACTTGGATATGTCGGTTGTAACCAGCTCTCCCTTGCGGTAGCGTTCGATGCGGAAGAGTCTGGACTTGAGATCTAGCTCAAGGAATACCCCTAGTTTGTATCCGCAAACATGCTCTGGCAGAGCCTTTCCGTCGTTCGACCAGACATCGTCAAAGCTATCCTTCGTCAGAGCACGTAAGCGTCGACGATCCTTGACCTTCTCGCGGTCCGGATGAGTTGACTTCTTCATCTCGATGGCGAGGAGATTATCGTCCGAGATGGACTCACCACGCGTATGGACAATTAGATCGCATCTGATGCTGACTATGACCTGATCCTCATCAAGAATTGTCTTGATCTCGCCGTCTTGCTTCCGGTTGTACTCGGCATCGAC
>JANWJY010000010.1 GCA_025451715.1 Fimbriimonadaceae bacterium
GCCGCCCACGTCGCGTAAACGATGAACAGCGACAAGGTGAGGAAGGTCAGCAGCCCCTGGATCCACCAAGCGTCCACCCGCGACGTCTTCCCGAACCCCTTCCTGTAAAGCTCCTCCGACTTCGCCATGCCCGGTTTTCAATCATACACTTTGGGCGTTCGGAACTTTGGGAGTGCGCGGGCTCGACCGCGCTTCGGACCGTCTTTAGCGGCCAATCTCGACTTCTGGACGGAGCCGGCGGAACTTCGCCAGCCCCGCGTCCGTGACGCCCGGGGTGCGCCACACGTTCACCTTTCGCAGGCTCTTCAGCTTCGCAAGCTCCATCAACCCCGTGTCGGTCACTTGGGTCCCGTACAGGCTGATGTCTTCCAGCGCAGGCATGTCCATGAGGTGAACGAGCCCAGCGTCGGTCACGCGCGTGTCGCCGATGATCAGCGTCTTGAGCTTGGAGAGCCGGCTCAGTTTCGCCAGACCGTCGTCCGTGATCTGCGTCTTCACCAAGACGAGCCACTCCAGTTCTGAGAGCTTCTCGACGGAACGCAGGCCGTCATCGGTCAGTCCCGTACTCATGAGCGCGAGTGCGGTCAGATTATGCATTCCGCTGATGAGCCTGACTCCGCGGTCGGTGACCTGGGTGTCGTTCAGGTTCAGCGACTTCAGGCGCGAAAAGCGAGCGACCGTGCGCATCCCCTCGTCGGTCACCCTCGTTCCCGAGAGGTCCATCCGTTCGAGGTTCTTGAAGTCCGAGAGCACTGCGAGCCCGGCGTCGCCGATCGGCAGCCCGTAGAGCATGAGCGTCCCCACCTCGTCGTCGCGAAGCGTGCGGGCGTCGCCGGACTTGTACGCGCGGCCAAAGGCGTGCAGCAGACCGGCCTCGCGCAACGCCAGAAGGTAGTCGTCTCCTACTTTCCAGTAGTCGGGCGGCGGCTCGATCTCACCGAGGCTCTTGAGCGGCTTGAGCGCACGCAGATCATCGATCGCTACTTTTGTGGCCCTGATGCTTAGCCACTTTAGAGTCTTCAGCCTTGCAACGTCGCGGAGCCCCTCACCCGTGACCGACGTTCGGCTGACGTCGAGGAACTCCAATGAGCGCAGTCCGACGAGGTTGCGCAGGCCCGCGTCCGTGATCTTCGTGCCGCTGAGGCTCAGCAGCGTCAGCCCCTTCATCCGACCGATCTCGAGCAGGCCGGCGTCAGAGATCGCGATGTTGTCGAGGCGCAGCTTTGTTACCCCGCGCAGGTCCGCGATGACCTTCATGTCCTCGTCCGTCAAGGGCGTGTTGCTCAGGTACAGGTCCTTGAGGTTCTTGAACTGGCCGAGGGTCTTGACGACGTCCCTCGCGTTCGTTGCGCGCTCGAGGTACACGAACGTGACGGCATCGGGGTCGAAGTATTCCTTCTCGATGAGCGGCATCTCGACCTCGATCCCCATTTCCACGAGCGCGTTGTAGGCGATCTCCCTGACCGAGTGCTTGCCGCGTCCGTGGCCCATGTTGCCGTTCGGCCTGTCGTAGTCCCCGAATTGCGGGTCGTCGAGCATCCCCTTGAGGATCGCGATGCTTTCGTCGGACTTGGTCTGCGCGAGGACTGCCGCCGCATCCATTCGGGTCGAGCCGTCTTTCGAAGACGACATCGCGACCGCCCACTTCTGGAGCCGATCGTCGATCGGGACCTCAAGCGTCATTCCCATCCCGCTGTTCCGAAATCCCTTCGGCGGTAGATTGCGAACCCTGAGGCTCATCGTCCTCACGCTCGTGACGCCGGGGTTCGCGAGCACGGTCATCCGCACTGCGCGCACGACGCTGTTGGCGTCTGTGAGTACCGAGAAGTCGGACCTCATCACGGCGAGCTCCGGATCGGACAGGCTTGTGAAGTCGTATGGCTCTCCGCTGCGGACAATCAGAATCCGCGAATTCCCCTCGACCCAGCCCGCCATGTCGCGGAAGTTCAGATGGAGCGGAATCTTCAAGACCCCCGGCATCTCTCCCTTGATCACATCGTCGACCGAGAATGTGGCGTCCACGATCGACTGCGCGTCCGCCGAGATCGTGTACTCGACCAGGGTCGCGACTGCGACCGCGTCGGAGTTTAATGCCTGCACCTCCAGGCTCTTGGCGTGCGCTATCAACGGCTGCGCTGACACCATTGAGACGATGAGCGCTAGGCCGGCGGTCGACAAAAGCGTTCGAAGAGCGGTCACGACCTTTGGACGCCCGCCAAATCGCGCACGTAACCGTTGAGCGAGTGCAACAGCCCTAGGGTTCCCGTTTTCCTCCCGTTTCGTCCCGTCATCTCTTGCACTTTGCTTCCCGTTTAGCTCCCGTCTTTCGCGTTACTCGTGCGCTCGCTGACCGGGGCTGAAAGCCCCGGATCTAGGCGGGCAGGAATGCCCGCGCTCCGCGGGACACAGTCCCGCCCTAGTTGCAGGCCACAGGCCTGCGCTCCGGGGGGGGGGGGGGTACGTTTTATCGACGTTTTATTCGTCGTTCTCCACTTTGCGGTTTGGATTTGGCACGATAGGGCCCGGGGTGCGTCTTCGTGAGTAGCTTCACTATACCCGTTGGTGGGCGATTTGTCAAGTGTTTTGGCGAAAAGGTCCCGGTTTTAGGTTCAAGTAGTCAATAGGACCTTGTAAGGGCTCGCGGCCGTTTGATGTGATCGGGGGGGCGCAACGCCCGCCCCGCCCCTGGGAGCCAACTCCGCTTGTTGTATGCTTTTACCAAGCAATGGCCCGCGCAGGCACGATCCTCGCCGTACTCGCGCTCCTCATCCAAGGGGCGCTGGCCGCGGGCGTCTGCGGGACGCAAGACGAGCCGAAGAGGGACTGCCAAAAGGGCGCGTCGGCTCAAGGATGCTGCTGCGACGCGAAGCCAAAAGCGAACGACTGCGCGTGCACCATCGGCGCACCGACGCAGACGGACACGACGCAGGCCGAACCTGCAATTTCAACGTCGCAGCACGCCGTGCTCGAAAATGAGGCGGTCATTCGTCAAGCGCACGGGACGATCGAATGGCAGACCGCACCTCGGCTGACCCAGCGAGTCCCAAAGGAACACCGCAAACCGCCCGACCTCGGGCGCGCACCGCCGGTCGCGTGAAGAATCCACTGGACTAAAGAGACCAGCTTGCCGCTTCACGACAGACACACCGGAGAAAACATTGAAGACATCACGAACAGCGATCGCACTGATCGCGCTTTTCGCATCTGCGCTCTCAAGCGCCCAACACCTCCACATCGAGGCCCACATCCACAAGGGCGCAGTGGTCGGGTCAAACGAGTTCCAGGTCCACCTCAAGGACCACGGCGGAAACCCGGTCAAGGACGCGACGGTGACGCTCGCTGTGAACATGACGACCATGGACATGGGGGTGAAACGGCCGCCCGTCACCAATAGGAAGGACGGCGCATACACCGCGACGGTCACGTTCAGCATGGCCGGGCCTTGGAAGGTCGACGTCACCGCGAAGTCCCCGACGGCGGGCGAGGCGACACAGAGCTTTGTGTTCACTACGGGCTCCGTGACGGAGGAGCACCATACCAGCGATATGGGTGCGATGCGTGGTCGGCTCAACACATGGGGGATGCAGAAAGAGGGATCTGGCACCAGTCTGCTGCCCGAGTCGTCGCCGATGTACATGAAGCACCTCGGCAACCGCGGCGGGTACGACCTCAGCGCGATGGGTTTCATCACCTACAACTTCACCGACGCGGGAGGGACGCGCGGCGAGAGCCGTTTTTACTCAAACTCGATGCTGATGCTCATGGGCAGCAAGGGGAACGATAGGGAGACGCAGGGGTTCAGCATGATGCTCTCGCTCGACCCGCTCTTCAACGGGCGCTACGGATACCCGAACCTGTTCCAGACCGGCGAGACGGCGTACGGAATCCCGCTCACCGACTTTCAGCACCCGCACGACCTCTTCGTCGAGGTCGCGGGGACGTACAGCCGCGAGATAGGCGGCGGAACGCGCGCCTTTGTGTACGGCGGTCCCGTGGCGGAGCCTGCGCTCGGCGGGCCGACCTTCATGCACCGCCCGAGCGGGGTCGAGATCCCCGAGGCGCCGATCGGGCACCACTGGTTCGACAGCACACACATCGCCTGGGGAGTGCTCACGCTAGGCATGAACAACGCGAAGTGGCAGGTCGAGGGATCGCTGTTCAACGGGCACGAGCCGGACGAGAACCGCTATTCGCCCGACAACGTCGGGCTTAACTCGGCATCGACGAGGATCACCCTCACGCCGAGCAAGGACACCGCGTTCAACGCGAGCTACGGGTTCCTCGACGAGCCAGAGCCGGACGAGCCCGGCGTGAGCCAACATCGACTTACCGCCTCTGCCGTCTGGAACAGGCCACTGAGCGGCGGCGCGAACCTCGCAATGACCGCGGCGTTTGGCAGGAACACCAAAGAGGGCGAGTCGACCGACGCGTTCCTGCTCGAGGGCACGTACTCGCGCGGCGACAGCACGTACTTCGCGCGTTGGGAGAACGTCGCGAAGGACGAACTCGGCGGCGTGCCGCCCGGAACGTACAAGGTCAACAAGTTCCTCATTGGTGGAGTGAGGGAGGTGTCGAAGTTCCAAGGTTTGGATCTTGGAGTCGGCGCGTACGCTGGGTTCTACATCTTTCCAAGCTCGCTCGAGCCGTTTTACGGTAAGAGCCCGCTGACGTTCGGAGTGTTCGTGCGGCTACGGCCGAGCAAGATGTAGGACAGGGCGCTCCGAAACAGGGTGTAATCAAGCCTAGCCATGTCAAGCTTCTGGACCTACATCACCGGCTTCGTTGTGCTGATCATCGGGCTCAACCTGGCCGCGTTCCAGCTCGGGGTCGAACCGTCCTGGATGATCACCGGTTCGCTGGTCCTCCTCGGCGTCGGCATCATGTTCGCGGTCAACTCGACCAAGACCAAGGATCCACCGGCCTAGGCCCGGTGCTCACTTGCCTGGCGTGAACGCGGTCAGCGCGCGCTCTTGCGTCCACTCTGGCGACTTGGTCACCGACTTCACCAGTCCGACGCCGAACACGTACCAGTGGTCGGACACGCTCTTACCCATCGTTTCGCTCTCGGACGTCACGTGAACGTGCATCGCCTTGTACTTTCCGGCAGGGACCGTGACCTCCTCTTCGTCTGCAACGATCGTGGCGGTCACATAGGACTTCATCTTCTCGATGTCTGCGGCAGACACGTTGCCCGCGGTCTGTCCGCGGAACGGTTCGATCCATGTCCAGGTCAGCCCCTTGTTGAAGGGCATCTTGACGAGCACCGTCGGAGGCAGTGACCACTGCACGCCGGGGCCGCGCATCTCGCTGTTGTAGTAGGAGAGCAGCCCGAGCTCGTTCTGGCCCCGGTACTGGTAACCCTGGTAGCCGCCGGAGTAGTCGGACTTGACTTCGAGCGCGTGGGCCTGGCCAGAGTTCACAAACCTCACCGCAGTCTCGGTCACGGTCGAGGTCACGTCGCCGCTCTTCTGGGAGTAGGTCCAGACGTTTCCGACCCTCAGCCCGAAGTCGGGCTTGACCGGTGCAAATCCGGTCAGAAGGAGCGCGCCGAGAGATACGGCGAGGACGACTGTGCTGCTCTTGGTCTTGGTACCCATTGTGGTCACCTACCTTAGTGTAACGGAGGTTTTGGTGATCGGAGTTTCCCCTATTGTGTTGTTAAAAGGACCTAGGTTCAAACAGCCTCGAGCTAGGCTCGCGGTCCCGACCTCTTCTGGGACCCTGGCGTAGGAAGAGGCGACTGATAAGACCCGGCCCGGCGCTAAGGGCACGCTAGGCCCCCGACCAAAACCTTGGAGGTTTACAACAATGCTCAGATGGGCTCTCTCGTTCTTCATCATCGCGATCATCGCCGCGTTCTTGGGGTTCGGCGGAATCGCCGGCGCCGCAGCGGGGATCGCACAGATCCTGTTCATCGTGTTCTTGGTGTTCGCGCTGGTCGCGCTCCTCGTCGGCCGGACGTCGCCAGTCTAGTGAGACACACGAAGTGCCCCGACAAGTCGGGGCACTTCGTCACTTACCCTTCAGCCAGTCCGTCAGCACGCCGTCGCTCGTCGCTGGATTGAAGTACTCCGCCGAAAGGCTCTTCCACAAGACCTGGCGCTCTTCGTGCGAAAGCGTGTTGCCAGGTGGCATCCAGCCTTGCTCGATGAAGGTCTGCGCGATCCCCTTTCCTCGGCGCATCGAGCGCACCTCGCGGTCGGTGCGGACCGGCTCGGGAAAGTTAAGCGGGGCGAACGCGTCGTGGCACTTCGCACAGTCCATCGCGGCGGCGATCCGTTCGACCGCTCCTTCGCCAAGGCCCTCGGCCCTCGCCATCTCGCGGATGACCGTCATGCGTTGAGGACTTGACGAAGGACCGATGCATGGCCCGTAGGCAGCCTTGTCGTGGTTCGGGAACGCGAGCGCACCGTACTCGCGGATTTTTGCGTTCAGGGCGACGTGCCCTGAGGGAGCACGCGCGACGAGTGCGCCGCCCTTGCCGAACCCGTACTCGACTTCTGGCTTGACCGGCACGACGGCAGACTTGTGACAGTCGTAGCAGTTCTTGCTCGGGCTTTCGGGCAGCACTGCGGTCGGCATCAGCTCGATCCCTTCGCTTCCTTCATGGCGGACATAGTCCATGAAGTACGCCTGCTTAGTAGTCTTTGCGACTGTGACGACTGAGACGCTAGCGGGCTTAGGCCCTTGCTGGCCCGGCGTCGCGATTGCGAACGTCACCCACTTGTCGCACATTTGACCGTCCGGGCCCTCTTGGTCAGGAGCGAACACGAGAAGGCGGCCGTAGGTCGTGCGGTCGACCGACTTGATGAACTGCGCTTGGAACGGCAGGACCTTCCACTGCTTCTCTTCAGCCAGACCGAGGTTTTGCCGCTCGATCATCGCGACCGCGCCGCGGTATGTCAGAGGGTCTGAGACCCTTGCAAGGAACGACGGGCTGGAGAGCAGCGGCGGTAGCGAGACGAACCGCCGCACTTCAGTCCAGTACTTTGCATCGGAGACGTCGAGACCGAGCGCACGCGACTTTGACGCCATAGACCCTTGCGCGCGGACGAAGGCGATGAAGTTGCCCATCTCCTTGAGGGCGTCAGGGTCTTCATCGATCGCACGGATTGCGGGTGTGAGCACGCCGAACGCCTCGGCGCACCGCTTAGACACCTGCGAGCGCACGATCACGCTCTCACCTTGGAACTTGGCTGGCTCAAAGATCCTCGCGATCTGCCCGTCTCGCCACTGAGCCCATTCCGAGGCGGTCCACTCGAGCTGCGGGAGCTTTCGGTCAGAGGCGAGCGCACCGGTCAGCAGCAGGGCGACCCCCGCTGCAGCTATTCCGGCGCTCAGGAACCGTTTTGGGATCGTACGTCCGGGCACACCAATCTCCCGTCCACTCAACTGCATGAATGACGCGCGGGGGGAAAGAGTTCGGTCCTTGGGCGGGAGTCTCCGACATAATGCGCACAAGCGACCATGAAAACGATCGGGGTGCTCGGCGGGATCGGCCCGCAAGCGACGATGGACTTTGAGGCCCGCGTCCACCGCGTGTCACACGCGCTGATCCCCCAGAAGTTGAACCTGGGTTATCCACCGATGGTCGTCGCGTATCATCGGAGCCCTCCGTTCGTGATGAAAGATGACATGACTCCTCGGATGCCGGTGGAGCCGGCCCCCAGCCTTCTCGAAGCCGCGTGGATGCTCGGTGCCGTCTCCGACTTCCTGGTCATCACAGCGAACGCGCCGCACCTCTTCCAGGAGCAGATCGAGGCGGCCGCGGGGCGCAAAGTTCTGAGCATGGTGAAGCTCGCGCTGGACGAGATCCAGGCGAAGGGATGGAAGAAGGTCGGGGTGCTCGGGTTTGGAGACCCGACCGTTTACTCGGGCCCGCTCACCGCACTAGGGATCGCGCACGAGGTGCTCGCCGGGGACATCCGCGACCGGCTCGACAACGAGATCATCGCGGTGTGGGAAGGGCGGGACAACAAGGAGTCGTGCGCGGTCGCGCAGTACTCGACCGACGCACTGCGCAGGCGCGGCGCGGACGGCGTCGTGCTCGGCTGCACGGAAGTCCCTCTGCTGTTGGAGCGCCGAGCCGACGCCACCGACCTCATCAACCCGATCCAGCTCCTTGCGGAGGCTGCAGTGAGGGAGGCGATAGGTCAACCCATTGCGTCAAAGTAGAACTCCGCCCCTAATCGGGACGGAGTTCAGAGAGTTACCGATCGTACGTGTTCACTTTCTTCGGCGACGCAAGAGCGCTGCAGCGCCGAGTCCGAGCACAGCGATCGTCGCCGGCTCCGGTACCGCTTCTGCACGGAAGTTGTCGACAGACGTGTTGCCCTCGATCTGAGACTGGCCGTCTGTGGCAGTGATCGAGAAGCCACCGATTCCGTTGGTGCTGAAGGCGGTGATGATGTCCTCGTGGCCAAAGCCGAAGTCGCCGCCAGAGAACACTGCGGTGGCGAGAACGTTGCTGCTCATGTCGTAGATGTCGACCCTGGATTCGACGAAGCACTCCAAGCCAAAGCTCAGAGAGGCTAGCCCCGCGCCAAACCCCGGGTTGAAGTTGATGATAGCGGTAGGGCCGCCTACGCCGCTGTTCAAGCCCTGTGTGTCAGCGATCCAGAGTCCCTGCGGATTGTTCCCGCGTTGGTCTGGGTTCGGGTCGCCAGTCGCATGGTAGTAGCTGTTGATGTTGCTGTTCTGGTACAGCCAGCGACCCCAATAACTGCCCAACGGGTCAGGAAAGGTCTCAACGAACACTTGGGCCATGGAGGATGCCCCCATGGATAGCACGCAAACCGCCAACGAGACGCGAATCAAACTCTTCATGTATTCCTCCGAGCGAACGCTGCTACGTCCCGGACATTTTATTCCTAACGAACTCTGTGTCAACTGTCCGGTTCAAAACCTGGCAGTTCTACGAGGGGTTCGGGAATAGTGGTGGTGGCCCGTGAGTGCCGTGGTTAGAATCCCGGGCTAGAGTCACTTTAGGATCGGGGTTACGACCTGGCCCTCGACGTCCGTCAAGCGGAAGTCGCGGCCCTGGTAGGGGTAGGTCAGACGCGTGTGATCGAATCCGAGTTGGTTGAGGATGGTCGCCTGCATGTCGTGCACGCTCACCGGGTCCTTAACGACGTTGTAACAGTAATCGTCGGTCTCTCCGTGCACGAGCCCGCCCTTGAAGCCGCCGCCGGCGAGCCACAGCGAGTAGCACGAACCGAAGTGGTCGCGGCCGTGCGCGTCGGCGCGGTTGACGTCGCCCTGCACGAAGACGGTTCGGCCGAACTCGCCGGCCCACAGTACGATGGTGTCGTCGAGGAGGCCCCTTTGCTTGAGGTCTTTCACGAGTGCCGCGCTCGGCTGGTCGGTGTCGCGGCACTGCTGTTCGAGCTGGGTGGAAATGTTCTGGTGCTGGTCCCATCCGCTGTGCATGAGCTGCACGAACCGCACGCCGCGCTCGAGCAGGCGACGCGCGAGGAGGCAGTTGTGCGCGTACGATCCCTTCCTCTCGACGTCGGGCCCGTACATGTCGACTATGTTTCGCGGCTCTTTTGAGATATCGGTCAGTTCCGGCACGCTGGTCTGCATCTTGAACGCCATCTCGTACTGCGCGATGCGCGTCTCGATCTCAGGGTCGCCGTACGTCTCGTACCGCTGTTTGTCGAGAGCGGCGATGTCGTCGAGCACTTTGCGGCGCAGTTCCGGCGGCATCCCCGGTGGGTTGTTGAGGTACAGCACCGGATCGCCTTCGCTGCGGAACCGCACGCCTTGGTACTTGCTCGGGATGAACCCCGAACCCCAGTAGTAGTCGTAGAAGAGCTGTCCGCACGTCTTCTTTTCGTCGTTCGAGGTCATGACGACGAACGCGGGAAGGTCCTCGGTCATGTTGCCTAGACCATACGAGACCCACGCGCCCATGCTTGGCCGGCC
>JANWJY010000011.1 GCA_025451715.1 Fimbriimonadaceae bacterium
AACGAGGTCCTCGAACACGAACATCATGTTCTTGACCTCGTCGGCGAGCTCGGGGTTGCTCTCGTTGAGCGCTTCGAGTATGAGCCGCTGGGTGGACCGGTCGACGCGGTTGAGGAGATCGACGAGCGCCTTCGGGCCGCCTGCCTGCGTGAGGTCGTGGTGGATCATGCTCGAGACCTTCGCCTCAAGGACCTGTTCGACGTTGCGGATGACCTCAGGCGGGCACTGGTCCATCATCGCGATGCGCTCGGCGACCTCGACGCGCAGGTCCTGCGGGAGCTTGCTCAGGATCAGTGAAGACTGAGTGATCGGCATGTACGCGAGCACGAGCGCGATCGTCTGCGGGTGCTCTTCTTGAATAAAGCCGAGGAGCTGCTGCGGATCGGTGCGCTTGAGGAACTCGAACGGCATGACCTGCATCGTGTTCATGATCTTGCGGACCATGATGTCGGCGCGGTCCATACCGAACGCCTTCTCGAGCACGCGCTTTGCGCTGTCGACGCCACCTTCGGCGATGAACTCTTGCGCGGTCGCAAGCTCGTGGAACTCGTTGATGATCGACTCGCGGACTTCGGGCGTGACCTTCTCCATCCTCGCCATTTCGAGCGAGAGCGTCTCGACCTGCTCGTCGTTGAAGTGCTTGATGACCTCTGAGGCGACCTCTGGCCCGACGATCGCAAGGATCATCGCGGCCTTTCGCCTTCCGGGCATGGCGGACGTCTGCTTTCTCACCGCATGTCCTCCATCATCCAGCCCTTGAGGAGCATTGCGACGCTCTGCGGTTTAGTCTTCGCCATGTGTTTGATCTGCTCTAGTGGGACGTTGATGCGGGCCTGGATCGCCATGATCTCAGGGTCTTCGGGCATTGACTCGATGATCCTGAGCGCGTCGTCGATCTTCCCGCTGTCTAAAGCGTGCGTAAGTCTCTGTCCTGCATCGCCCGGGGACATCGCCATGTCGTCGGAGCCTTCGTACTGGATAAAGCTTGGTGTCGCGTGCTTCTGAGCCGCCGGGTGTCCATAAGCTGGAGCCGGCATTGCAGGCATGTGCATCACTCCGCCTTGCGGCAGTGCGGCGAGCGAAGGGACGTTCTTCGACGCGGCCTTCGTGAGGGCCTTGATGACGAAGAACCCGACGACGATGAGCGCGAACACGGGGAGCAGAGAAATGATCTGCTGCATCTTCGCTGAAGAGGACGCGCTCTTTGCGGCGTTCTCGGCAGCCTTCATCGCCTTCTCGTCAAAATCGACTGCTGTCACTGACGCCGCAAACTTCGGTTGGTTGAGGTTCTTGCCGAGGTAGTTGTTCGCGATCGCCTCGACCGCCTTAAGGTCCTTGATCGCCTTTTTGTTTGCGAGAATCTGCACGGTCATGCCCAAGACTTCGCCGGGCGCCTTAGTGATCGCCTCGTTCGTGACGTCCTTGAGGTGCTCGACGGCGTTGTGGGTCATCTTGTAGTTCGCGCTACCTGCGCCCGTGCCGCCGTCCGTTCGCGGTTGCATCGGTGGGGTGTTGGTCTCACTGCCAGCGGCACCGCCTGCCATCGACGAGCCGCCACCCTGAAGCGACTCACTGACCGTCTCTGACACGCCGGGGTTCTCGCTCGGCGCCTCGGTGTGCTTTTGAATGCTGACGCTGTCCATGTCGAGCTCGACCTGGACCATCGCGATCGTGTTGCCCTCGCCGAAGGCCATATCGAGCGTCCGCCGCAGGTCCGACTCCCTTCGCCTTGCCTCTTGGATCTCTGCAGCAAGCTTCTGCCCAGCTCCGAGTTCGCCGTCCGTCATGAGTGTGCCGTCGAACAGCATGCGCCCGTAGTTGTTGACGACCGTGATCCCTTCGGGCTCGACGCCGGTCGCGTTCTGCACGAGGCGTGCGATCGCCTTTCCTGCGCTCCCTCCGAGTCCAGCGTTGCTCTCGACGATGCTGACCGACACCGAACCGGGGTCCTTCTCGCTCGCGAACGGCGAATCGTCTCCGACGTTCCAGTGGACCTTCGCCGATGCGACGCCCTGCCACGTCATGATCGTCTTGGCGAGTTCGCCTTCTTTTGCATGGACGATGTTCTCCTGTTCCTCACGCGAAGTCTGTGCGAAGCTGCCCTGATTGAGGAGCTCCCAGCCTTGCGGCCCGCTGGACGGCGCGACGCCGGCCTGCGCGACCGCAGCCTCGGCCTCCGCGAGCTGGTTGGACGGCACGTTGACGGTGCCACGGTCCTTGAGCTCAGCGGGGATGCCCTGCGCGCGCAGCGCGGCGACGACCTCTCCCTGCTGCTGCGAAGTCAATCCGCTGTAGAGGGCGGCCATCTTGGGCTTCGACATGACGAAGGCCGTCAGGACGAGGAGCAAGATGAGCGCCGAGGCGCCGAAAACAGTCACGAACCGCTGTGTACGGTCCGCGACTATCCACCAGTCTTTTACTTTCTGTGCCGCATTCTCCATGGCAGATCACTGCTTGTGGAGCTGCGAACGACGACTAGACTTGCATGCGGCTGATCTCCTGGTACGCCTCCAGGAGTTTGTTCCTGACTTGGAGCGTAAGCTCCATCGCCAGTCCCGCACGCTCCATCGAAATCATCAGTTCGTGAAGCTCCACGTTTTGACCCGTCATAAAGGCGTTCTGCATCTCGCTCGCGTTGTTCTGCGAAGAGTTGACCTCCTTTATGACGTCCATCAAAAGTTTTCCGAAGTCGCCCGACTGGTCGTCGGCCTGGATCGGTTTAGCAGCCTGGTTAGCCAGGGTCTTGAGTGCGGGGTTTGCGGCGTCTATCCTCATGGGTCTCCTTAGACGTCGCCGATCGAGAGTGCAGAGCGGAGCATGCCCTTGGCGGAGTTGAAGGCGGCTACGTTGGCCTCGTAGGACCGCGTCGCGCCGATCATGTCGACCATTTCAGCGACGGGGTTGACGTTGGTGAAGAACACCTCGCCCTTCTCGTTCGCGTTCGGGTTGGTCGGGTCGATCTCGCGGCGCAGGTCGCTCATGTCGGGCGCGATGCGCTCGATCGAGACGCCGGAGTTGTTGCCTGTCAGAACGACGACCTGTCTGCGGTAGGCGTCCTGGTCCTTCGTTCGCATCGAGTTCGCGTTCGCGATGTTCGTCGAGATAACGTCCATCCGGAACCGCTCGGCCGTGAGGCCGCTCGAACTGCTGCGCATCGCCTGTGACAGTGTCATTATCTACCCTCTCTGATCACGTTCTTGAGCCCGCGGAAGTAACCACGGGTCATCTGGGTCATGGTCTGGTAGCGAAGCTCGTTCTCGCTCAGGAGGAAGACTTCTTTCTCCATGTCGACGCCGTTGCCATCGATGCGGACGTCGCCGCCCTGGACCGTGACTGCGCCGCCTTCCTCGGAGAGGTCGAGCATGCGTCCGCGCTGAGCCTGTTTGAGCTCGATCGCGAAGTCCATGTCACGCCGCTTGTAGCCAGGCGTGTTGATGTTCGAGAGGTTGCCCGAGAGAACGGACTGACGCTGTGAGAGCCTATTGAGCGATCGCTCATAGTTCTCAGACTGCGGCCCAAAGAGGTTGCTTAGTATCTGCACGGTTGGTCTTGCCCTACCGCGCTTCCGTTCGCTGGTTCCAGGCCCAATCCATGGGCCTATGGTTCCGCACGCGCTGGTGCGGCCCATGTGTCTTTTCGGTAGATTCACCGGGAACTTGAGGGGTACCGCGGGAATCGGTGGGATAGGCGGGTTGGCTGAACCCTCCTGACCCTAGACCCCTCACCCCCATCCCCTATAATCTCGGCATGCAGCCGGACAAGCTCCACGCCGAGGTCGTGCGCAAGTACAGCGAGCACATCAATCCGTACCTCGCCAAGCTGATGAACTTCGCCGGGTTCGGGGTCGAAGTGAAGGGCGAGGGCTGCTACCTCTACGACCAGGACGGCAAGCGGTACCTCGACTGCCTTGGAGGGTACGGTGTGTTCTCGCTCGGTCACCGGCACCCGCGCGTGATCGAGGCCGTCAAGAAACAGCTCGACGAGCTGCCGTTGAGCGGCAAGACGTTCTTCAGCAAGAACCAAGCGGACCTCGCCGAGCGGCTCTCGATGGTTACGCCGTCTGGAGTGGACTATTCGTTCTTCTCCAACAGCGGAGCTGAAGCTTGCGAGGCTGCGATCAAGTTCGTCAAGGCGACGACGGGCCGAGCGAAGATCGTCTCGACCGAAGGGAGCTATCACGGCAAGACGATCGGCGGACTGTCGTGCACCGGCCGTTCGAAGTACAGGAAGAGGTTTGAGCCGTTGATGCCCGGCGTGGTGTTCGTTCCTTACGCGGACACGCAAGCCGCGGTAGACGCGATCGACTCCTCGACTGCGTGCATGATCGTGGAGGCAGTTCAGGGCGAGGGTGGGATCCACGTGCCGCCGGACGGCTATCTGACCGCGATCCGCGCTCGATGTGACGCTGTTGGTGCCCTACTGGTCATTGACGAGGTGCAGACGGGACTCGGTCGGACCGGAGAGATGTTCGGATGCGACCACGAGGGTGTTGCGCCGGATGTGATGACGTTGGCGAAATGCCTGGGCGGTGGCGTGATGCCGATCGGCGCGACGTGCTTCACCAAACAGGTTTGCGATTCGATGTTCGCGGAGAACCCGCTGCTGCACACCTCTACGTTCGGAGGGAACCCCCTCGCGTGCGCTGCGGGACTGGCTGCGCTCGACGTGATCGAGACCGAGGGCCTCGTAGAAAGGTCCGCCTCTACTGGGGCGCATCTCAAGGCCGGGCTTACGGGGCTCAAAGACAAGTACGACCTCGTCAGCGACGTGCGGGGCCGCGGGCTGATGATCGGGATCGAGTTTGCGATGGACGAGGTCGGCGAGCTGACGATCGCGCAGATCGTAAAGCGCGGGATGATTGCGGCGTACACGCTGAACAACCCGCGCGTCATCCGCATAGAGCCGCCGCTGATCATCACAAAGGAGCAGGCGGACACTGCGGTCGCTATCATGAACGAGGCGATCGGCGAGACGCAAGAGATCCTAGCCGCATTAGCGTGACCTCGGAGCGATCAGTCGAGCGACTGTCCGTGCGCGTCGGGCAGTTGGTTGATCAAGATGAGCACGAAGTCGACGAGCGCCCACACGCTCGTGATGATCGCGCCCAGCCCGCAACAGACAAAGCTACCGACAACGAAGACTGACAGCATCACGATCCCGATCGTCGTATAGCCGAGATAAAACCTGTGAATCCCCAGCCCGCCTAGGAAGAACGCGAGCAGCGCGGCGGCGAGCTTGCTCTTGCGCTCGTAGTAGCCGTAAGGCCCCGGCCTGGCCGCGAGCGGCTGAGGCGCCTGCGAGTAAGGCGTCGGTGGGTTCTGCCAGTTTTGTTGCGGCTGCTGGGATGGGGTGTGGACCGGCGTGGGCGCGAGCTGGAAGTGGTGCGCGAGCCCGGGCACGTTCCTGGCCGTCACCTGCTGGTTGGTCGCTTGGTCGACGAGGACAGTGTCGGCCAGGATCCGGCCCTCCGTCGCCCACTTGCTGAGAGTCGGCAGGTCGGCGGGCCCGTAGAACTTGCCGTCGGTTCCTCGGACGTAGTAGCTCTGGATGGGCGTGCGCCTCCTGCGTGCTGTGATACCCGTACGGGCACATTCGCCCAGAGGTTCGAAGCGTGGGTTACAATCAACGGACTTGAGAGTCTTTACGAACGAGGAGTACGCACGGTTAGACGGTATCCCGCTGTGTTTTGACCTCTACCACCCAGGCGAGGGAGCGTTGCCGCTCATCGTTTTCGTGCACGGAGGCGGATGGATCAGCGGTGAGCGCGACATGTACTCCGAAGAGGCTGAGTGGTTCGCGAGGCTCGGTTTTGCGGCTGCGACGATAGACTACAGGCTCGCACCCCTCTATCCCTTCCCCGCGGCGCTCGTCGACGTTCAAGCGTTCGTACGGTTCATCCGAGCTGAGGCGGACAAGTTTGGGATCGAGCGTAATAAGATTGCGGCGATGGGCAATAGCGCCGGCGGCCACCTCGCCGCGATGCTCGGCGTCTCGCGCGTCGGGTTCGGCGGCGAAGGCGTCGTGCGTGTGGACGCCGTGGTCGACGTTTGCGGCCTTACGGACATGCGTAACCCGAGCGACACGCAGTATCCGATCTCGATGAGCTTTATCGAGCAGTTCCTGGGCGGAAACTACTTGGGACGCGAGGCCGACTACTCGCTTGCCAGCCCGGTGACCCACGTAACTGAAAAGTGCTGCCCCTTCTTGATCGTTCACGGCTCATTGGACGACGTGGTGCCGCCCGCCCAGTCCCAGGCGCTGTACGACGCGCTCAGGTCACACGGTGGCGAGACGGAGTTGATCGTGCTCGAAGGCGAGGGCCACTCCTTCACTCTCGAGGCGTGGGACAGCGTTCGCAACGAAGCTGCTAGGTTCTTGAAGGGGGTGTTCGATGGTCGCTGACTTGCGCTCCGACACGATCACCAAGCCGACGACCGAGATGTACGCGGCAATCGCGAGTGCGGAGCTCGGAGACGACGTGCTCGGCGACGAGCCCACCGTGCAAAAGCTAGAGGAGCTCTCTGCCTCGATGACTGGGAAGGAGTCGGCCGTGTTCGTACCGAGCGGAACGATGGGCAACCAGATCGCCCTGGCGACGCACACGAGGCCGGGCGACAGTGTGCTCTTCGAAGACGAGGCGCACATGGTGTACTACGAGGCCGCAGCGCCAGCGGTGTTGTCCGGTGTGCTCGTACGGTCGATGCCTTCTGATCGCGGGGTCGTCGATCCTTCCCAGATCGAAAAGCGGTTCATGCGTCGCGACGAGCACACTCCCGGAACGACGCTCGCTTGCTTTGAAAACACGCACAACCGCGGCGGCGGGTCAGTCACTTCTGTCGCAAGCCACAAAGAGTACCGAAGCATCGCCGACAGGCTTGGTATCCTCATACACCTCGACGGAGCGCGAGTGTTCAATGCCTCGGTCGCTCTTGGTGTCGATGTAAAACAGATCACGTCCCTTGTCGACACGGTCAGCTTTTGTCTGAGCAAGGGACTGAGCTCACCGGTCGGATCAGTGCTGTGCGGCCCGGCTGACTTTATTTCAGAGGCACGGTTCTGGCGGAAGCGCCTTGGCGGAGGAATGCGGCAGGCCGGGATACTCGCGGCTTGCGGGATCGTGTCGCTCACGAAGATGGTCGATCGGCTCGCAGACGACCACGCGCGAGCAAAGCGGTTAGAGACTGCGTTCGCGGAAATGTCCGGGCTCGACCCGGTGCCGGCACAGACGAACATTGTGATCGTGCAGACCGACGCGTCCGCTGTCGAGTGGCAGGAGAGACTGGAAGCGAAGGGCGTGCGGTGCTATTCGATCGCTCCGCATCGCGTTCGGTTTGTTACGCACAAAGACGTTGGAGACAAAGAGATCCGTCACACGATCGATTCGGTCGCGGTGCTATCGGGCGAGTTGGCCAATTCCCGCACCAAGTAGCGCCGCGTTGCGCAGACGCGCGTAGGCAATTTCGGCGAGCTGTTCGAGGTTAACCACGTCTTCGCGGTTGTATTCGATCAAAGTCTCGAGCGACTTGTCTCGACCTTCTTGGTACTCGCGCCACAGGCGCACCGCGTCCCATCCGGAGAGCCCATCGGTCTCTTCACCGCGAGCGATCCCAAGCTGCTTCTCAATCCTCTTCAGTCCGCCGCGGTAACCAACGCGCTTGAGAGCGTGGCACAGGTCGAGGTGCAGGTGGTCAAACCTAACGCGCGGAAACGCGCGGCGCAGCATCGGTATGTCGAACCCGGAGCCGAAGAAGGTGACGATCATCCCGTACTTTGCTATCACGTCCGGAAACGCGTCGAGGTCCACGCCCTTGACGAGGCAAGTGAAGTCTGCACCGTCGTAGAGCCCGACCATCGTGACCGAGTCGCCTGACTGGCCCCCGTCCGTCTCGATGTCGAGGTAGACGGCACGAGTACGGAAGTCGGGCCATGCGCGCCAGGCTTCGCGCGACCCAAGAGCTTGGGCAAAGAACCGCGCGTCGTTCTTCTTGAGGTTATCGGCGCAAGTGCGAAGGAAGCCGCTAAAGTAGTTAGGGTCGACGCCGCCGATCGAGTAGGCCGCGGGGTTTCGAAGATAGGTGTGCCACGTCAGGCACCCTTGCCGCCAGAGCGACTGTTCTGTGTGTTCTCCAACACCGGGTATGTGGCAGAACGTGCTCTCGAGCAAGCGGTCAGTTCCCGCCTTCGCCCTTCTTGGTGGGAACGACACCTGGGGTGACGCCATACCGCATTTCAGGCAATGTGACCGTCGTCATGTGGGTGCTCCAGGTTCCCTTGCTCAACGGGTCGTCGAACCAGTATTCGCCAGTGTAGAGATCCTTGTTGAACTCGCCGATGAGGCTTGCGATGCCGCTGCCGAACCAGACCGCCGACATGTCGGAGCCGAACCACTGAAGCCCGCGCCACTGGCCGTCCACAACGAGGCGCCCAGTACCGTGATAGATTTGGCGGCCCATGTCGTCGAACTCCTTGGTCAGTCCAGGGCCGACCTCGACGGTCCCCTTGAGCCCATTGACTAGGATCGAGCCCGTAAATGTGATGTCCATGCGACCCTCGACGAACCCTACCGGGTTCTTGGGGCGAGTCTTGAAGCTGCCCAGCCCACACCTAAGATGGAGGGTCGCGAAACCGGTCTTGGCGGCATGTTTCCCCATCTGCTCGACGGACGCCTTCTGGGCGAAGGCCGGGGTCAGCAGGGCTGTGGCCAGGCTTATCGTCAAGATGGCGGGTCGTAGGCTCTTCAAAACGGGTTCTCCGCAGACTAGGATTCTACCTAGTCGGCTCGTAGAGTCCCAACAAACCGCGTGCCAAATTGGTTCCTTCGCGGAACGTCCCAAAGCACTCAGGGCGTTTAGTCAAATAGGGGTTACAATGAACCCAGGTTGGACACTATGAAAGCTGGCGCGATTGTTACGGTCGTCCTCACCGTCGTTGGCCTGTGCGCGGTCGTTTTCGCGTTTGTGAAGAACTCGAGCCCCTATGTCACCGTCGCCCAAGCGAAGGAGTCTGACCGCCCCAGCGTCCACCTCGCTGGAGACATCGACAAGTCGACTGTCTCGGTCGGGCGGGGAACCGTTTCGTTCGTGATCACGGACGAGCAGGGCGCGACAGCACATGTGGTCTTCGCAGGTCCCCCACCGGCCAACATGGGCGAGGCAACGAAAGTCGTTGCAATCGGAGCAATGAAGGGCGAAGTCTTCGAGGCGCACAAGCTCCTCCTCAAGTGCCCTTCGAAGTACGAGTCTGAGGACAGTCCGACTTCGTGAACGAGCTTCTCGCTCGCAAAGCCGAGCCGTGGTCTTACGCGGTTGGTATAGCCGGAAGGTCGTTCGTTTTTCTTGCGATCGCGCTTTGCATCGTTGCCGCTGTATTGATGATCGCGCGCAAGGATGAGCGCGCGGGAAAACTGGCACAGCGCATCTTCACTTTTGGATCGCTCAGCTTTGTTAGCGCGTTCGTCTGCCTGCTCGTCCTGTTCGTGACGCACCAGTTCCAGTTCAAGTACGTCTTCGAACACTCCGCCCTCGACCACGAGCTGCAATACCTTGTCGCAGCCGTGTGGTCCGGGCAAGAGGGGTCGTTCTTGCTGTGGGGGCTCATGGCTTCGGTAGTAGGGGTGCTTGCCGCGCGTGGTGCCGGCAAGTATCGCCGGTGGTTTACGGTCGTTTACGGTCTCTTCCTTGCTGGGCTTGCGGGAATCCTCGCGTACGAGTCACCATTTCAGCTCCTGCTAATCGAGAACATCCACGTCTATCCGCCCGATGGCCGTGGACTTGTGCCTTCGCTTCTCAATTATTGGATCGTCATCCATCCTCCGACGATCTTTCTCGGCTTCGGGACGCTGACCGTGCTCTTTGCTTATGCGTTCGCCGCAGTGTTGCATAGGGATCCCGTCGCTTGGATCCCGCAGGTCCGTCCGTGGGCGGTGTTCGCTCTGGCCGTGCTCGGTGTCGGTCTTTCGATGGGCGGATTCTGGGCGTATGAGACTCTCGGTTGGGGCGGGTTCTGGATGTGGGATCCGGTCGAAAACACGAGCTTCGTGCCGTGGTGCGCGGTCGTGGCGTTCGTGCACGGAATGTTCGTGCAGCAGGCTCGCAAGAAGTGGTACTTGGCGAACGTGGTCTTTGGAGCGTTGCCGTTCATCCTGTTCTGTTACGGCACGCTGCTGACGCGGTCGGGCTGGCTCGGAGATCTGAGCGTTCATGGATTCGCAAGGATGGATGCGAAAGCCCTCATCCTCCTCATCTCGCTGAGCGCCGTGAGTGCGCTCGCGTTCTTTGCGTTTCTTGTCAAGAACTGGAATGAGATGAAGTCCAAAGAGCCTGATCTGGCCGTGTCTAAGTCCGCACTCTTGAGTCGAGAGGTGTTCTACGGAATTGGCGCGTGGCTGCTGTACGCGTTCGCGTTCGTCACAGCGCTTGGCATGAGCTATCCGCTGATCCTGCGGATCATTGGCGACAAGCCGGAGATCATCGAGGAAGGGCTCTACCACAGCGTGCTTGCGTGGCTGTTCCCGCCGCTCATGATCGCGATGGCGGTCGCGCCGTTCTTGACCTGGAGGGGGCTCAGCTTCCGCGAACTCTTTTCGCGAATCACCAACTCGCTCGCGATCTCGATCGGAGTCATCGGATTCATCTTGTTGTGGATGAAGTCGCCCGGCTTCCACGCACCTGGACCGGACGATACGATCAACCTCGGGCCGTTCGGCAAGTCACACGCGGTAGTGACTTGGATATTGTTCCTCACGTGGCTTTGCCTGTTCGTCGCTGTAGCCTCGTTCTGGCGGATGATGGAGTCTCTCAAGAGGTCGCGGCAGACCGTCGGCGCGATGATGGCGCACTTCGGGATCGCCATTGCGGTGCTTGGGCTCGTGTTCTCGCGCGGCTTTGAGAAGAAAGCGGAGGTGATCGTCCACCCGAGCGAGGGCCCGACCGCCTTCGGCTACGCGCTCGAGACCCTCGAGCAGACGAGCCAGTTCAGCGACAGGAACAACAAGATCCCGATCAGGGCCGTTTCTGCGACGGACGAGATCGTTGCGACCCCCAGCCTGTACTACTTCCCCGGAAACGACGGCGAGCCGACGCCGATGGCGTGGCCGTCGATCGTCATGCGACCCCTGTACGACTACTACTTCGCGATCTCTGAACCGATTTTCGACGTCACCGAATGGACGCCGTTCGTGCTCTCAGAAGACCCGATCAAGCAACCGGACCTGAAGGCGCACACAGACGTCGTGCTGATGTACACGGGATACAAGGTCGAAGGTTCGGTGGCAGAGGACGGCGAGTCAATGCTCACGGCGAACATGGTCGCGGTCATGGACGAGCAGACTTACGAGCTTGGGCCAAGCCTACGTGTCAAAGTTGGAGCCCAGCCGGAGTCGATTCCCGCTCGGATCGGCGACAGGTACTGGCTGTCGCTGGGAACGATGGACCCCAAGACCCACGCGATCACGGTGAAGCTGGACTACGTCCAACCGGCCTATCCGGTCGTCGTGTACTTCAAACCTTTGACCATGCTCGTGTGGCTGGGGATCGGTATTATGGCCCTTGGCGGGTTTCTTGCGGCGGCAGGAAGACGTAAGGAAAGACTGGCAACAAGCCACAACGAAGATGCTCCTTAAGCAGCTACTCAAATCCAAGATCCACCAGGCTCGCGTCACCTATGCGAACCCGGAGTACGTCGGCAGCATCGAGGTCGACGGCGATCTGTTGCGCCGCGTCGGGATAGAAGACGGCGAGCTCGTGCACGTGTGGGCAGTCGACCACACGTCGCGCATCCAGACTTACGCGTTCTCCGGCCCGTCCGGCGTCATTGGGTTGAACGGCGGGGCTGCGCACTTCTTCAAGCCGGGCGACCGCGTCGTGATCGCCGCGTTTGCTTTGACCGACGAGAAGATCGACCCCAAAATGGTGATACTGGACGAGGAGAACCGCGTTGTCAGAGAACTCGAACCGTTCACAGTCCTCGGTTGATCTCGGGCGGCTGCTCGAAGAGAGCGGCGCCGTCCTGCACGGGCATTTTTTGTTGACCTCTGGGCGGCACTCAGACGTTTACTTCGAGAAGTTTCGCGTGCTGACGCAGCCTCGCGTGCTGTCGGCGCTCTGTGGGGAGATCGCCGCGCACTTCGCGCCTTCTGGGATGCAGTTTGTCGCGGGCCCAACGACGGGCGGGATCATCATCGCGTTCGAAGTCGCGCGACAGATGGGCGTAGACGCCGTGTATGTCGAGGACGAGGCGAACGCAAAGGTACTGCGACGCGGACAAGTGATCCCTGCGGGTGCGCGCGTGCTTGTTGTAGACGACGTGTTGACGACCGGGCTCTCGGTGCGCGAGACGATCGGTGCAGTCGTCGCAAGTGGAGGCATAGTCGCCGGCGTCGGAGTGCTGATCGATCGTGCGGCTGAGACCATGAACTTTGGTAGCGAGCTATTCGCGTCCTACAAGGTCGACGCTGAATCGTGGGCTGCTGACGAGGTCCCTGAATGGCTCGCTGCGATACCAGTCGAGAAGCCCGGCACGCGCAAATCCTAGGGCACGACGATCTTCAGCGCCTTCTCGCGAACTGTCACTAAGATCGGTAGCATCCCCCTCACGTCGCCGTCGATGTGGAACGGCGTGGGCGAGTCTGCGACTAGGCGGACCTTGCGGCAACGGGCCGTCGCGACTTTCTTGTGCGACGTGTGGGTTCCTGTGTAAACCCGCGAGAGAATTCCTGGAAGTTCGAGCGTGCTAATCCCACTTCCCCAGACGACATCGAGGAGCCCATCGTCGATCACGGCGTCCGGTAGCACCTTCATCCCGCTGCCGTAGTACTTTGCGATACCAACGGCGACAAGCAGCACGTCTGGAATCGAGATGTCTGACCGCTCATCGAGCTTAACAGAGACTTTGGAGCGTTGATAGCCCGCGAAAGCCCCGAGGACCGATGCCACGTACCTTGGAGTGGGACCAAGTCTGGCCATCACTCCTCTCGCTTCTGAGATCCGTCTCGCGACTTCAGCGTCAAAGCCAGCACCGAGCACATTGAGGCAGAATCCGTGGCCGTCGACCTCGGCGAGGTCCGTCGTTACGACTTGTCCTCCGACCGCTATCGCCCACGCTTCATCGACCGCGCGCGGAATCCCGACCGTTCGAACCCAGTCGTTCCCCGTCCCCGCAGGCACTACGGCAAGCGCAGTCGACGTAAACGCGAGGCCGTTTGCAACTTCGTTGATCGTCCCATCGCCGCCGACGGCGATTACGCGTTCATATCCCTTGTCCGCCAATGATCGCGCTATCTCCGTCGCGTGGCGGGGCCGTTCTGTGAGAAACACCTCTGCGCCGTCGCGCGCAGCGAGCGCGACAACCGAGTCCAGAGCTGCTCTCGCCTGACCGCTGTGACTTGCAGGGTTTACGATTACGGCAAAGCGGACCATATGAATGTTTGCGTCAGGATCGCAAGAGACCGCCGGCGACGCCCGCGCCGAACAATGAGACGATTACGACCAGCCACTTGTTGTCGTGGTCGAACTCGAACAGGGCAAAGTACAGGAAGTAGAGCCAGCAGATGAGTCCGACGATGCCCTTCCAAATCGCGTCCTTGAACATCTCGATGAAGATGATCACTGTGCAGACAAGCGACCCTAGCGCAAACACGACTGCCAGAAGCAGCTTCAGGATTGGCATGGCTTACTCCTATCGCCGTGGCTGTCCGGCGGTCCACTTGACATTACCCCCGCCGCGGGTAATCTCGAATCGATGCCTGAGAAGATCGTTGGTGACCGGTACTACGTGAGCTATGCGGAGTTGGGGAACCCCGTGCGGCGTGGGGACTACAAGATCCACGGCCTCGGGACAGTGATCCTCGACGACGCCGACATCCACTACGCAACCAGCAAGCCAAGCCCGGGCTTCTACGTAAGACGCGCCAGGACGCTGGGTCCTGACGCGTATGTCGTTGTGAGCCGTGTGCAGACCGCTTAAGCGGCGTTCTTCGCCAGTCGCGAGAACGTCTCTTTGTCCACCGAGCGCATCATGCACTCCTCGTAGCTGACCATTCCCTGCCTGACTAGCTCAGCCAGCGAGCGGTCCATCGTCTGCATTCCGACGTTTGACGAGGTCTCGATGACGGAGTACATCTGGTGCGTCTTGCCTTCTCGGATGAGGTTCTTGATCGCAGGGATGCCGACCATGATCTCGAGCGCGGCCACGCGACCACCACCGAGCTTAGGCAACAGCTGTTGCGAGACCACGGCCTCGATCGTGTTAGCAAGCAGGACCTTGATCTGGTCCTGCTGGTCCGACGGGAAAACGTCGATGATTCGGTCGACCGTAGACGGCGCGTTCCGCGTGTGGAGCGTACCGAACACGAGGTGGCCCGTTTCGGCAAGGGTCAGCGCGGCCTCAATCGTCTCGAGGTCACGCAGCTCGCCGACCAGGATGATGTCCGGGTCTTCGCGGAGCACGGCGCGCAGAGAGTTGTGGAACGAGAACGTGTCGCTGTGCATCTCGCGTTGGTTGATCATGCAGTTCTTGTGCTTGTGTAAGTACTCGATCGGATCCTCGATCGTGATGATGTGGCTGTGGCGCGTCTCATTGATGTCGTCGATCATCGAGGCGATGGTCGTCGACTTTCCTGAACCTGTGGGCCCGGTCACGAGCACGAGGCCAGACGAGCGCTTAGCCAGGTCTCGGATGATATTGGGCAGCCGGAGCTCGTCGAAGGTCGGGATCCTGTTCGGGATCATTCTCAGTGCGGCCGAGACCGAGTTGCGCTGCATGTAGACGTTCACACGGAATCGAGCAAGCCCCTTGACGCTGTACCCAAAGTCCAGCTCGTGGGTCTGCTCGAACTTCTTCAGGTCGTCATCGTTGAGAATGTCGTACATCATCCTCTTGGTGATGTCGTCGCTGAGCTTTTCATAGGGCAGGCCCATCACTTCGCCATCGAGACGGATCATCGGAGGAAGTCCGGACGTGATGTGGATGTCCGAAGCCTTCCTTTCGACCGCCATGCGGAGGATCTCATCGATGTGCACGCTGACGACCGGCGCCCGGTCTTCCTTCATCTGCGCATACTCGGGCTCTTGCAGCAAGTCATCGACCTTGTACTTGTCTGTCGACTTCGCCGGCTCGACGAGTTCTCGAGGCACGAACTCGGGCACAAAGCTGTCGCCTTCCTTCGCCGGCGCCTTCTTGACGTCGTCTGGCTCGCGGAACTGCTCTAGGATATCGTTCAGCTCGTCTTGAGGATTGACCACCGGCGCATCAGGCGACTTCTCAGCCTGTGCGTCGTGACCTATTACGCTGTCCCATTTGAAATCTTCTGCCATTAGCTTGTTCTCCTTTCAGAACGAGATGACCGCTGCTGCGGCGATCGCCTCCGTAGACTCGTCCATGATCTGTTTGAGCTGTTCCGCTTCGATGCCCAGGAACTGCGTTGACCACTGCGCACCGGCCTCGGTGTCGGCATCCCAGGTTTCCTTTCCGCTCACCGCAACCCTCGCAATCTTGTCGCCCAAGTTAACGAGAGCCGCAAGGTTCCCATGCTCGCTCTCCTTGGCCGGACAATTCAGATAGTCCATTCCTTTCACGAGGACGTCGGGGAACCCCCAGTGCAGGGCTGCCGCGATCCCGATTTCGATGTGGTCGCAACCGAACACGGCTCGCTCGGCCTGCAGGTCCGTTGCGCCCTTTTCGGTAAGCATCATCACCTTCTCATATTCGGTCGGATTGGACCGATCCATCAATGTCTTGCCGATGTAATGCAGAAGTCCTACCGTATATGCCTCGTCTCCGAGCCTCAATCCGAGCTTTCCGGAGATGAACCGGCAACAGACGGCGGTGTCCAGGGAGTGCCTCCACCATGCCCTCCGGCGCAAAGACTCCTTGTCTGTCTTGCCGACGAAGAGGTCGAATACGCCGACAGCCATCGCCAACTGTCTGACAGCCCTGAATCCGAGGAAGGCGACGGCCTCGCGGATCGATGTGACCTTGCGCGGAAGCGCGTAATACGCCGAGTTCGCCTGGGTGAGAATTTTCGCCGAAAAGCCAGGATCAATCACGATCGCCTTTTCCAAGAGCGCGGCAGACGAGTCGGTCGAGGACGTCATCTCCATGATCTTGTAGACCACCTGTGGCAGCACGGCGATCTCCTTCGTTCGGGACATGACACGCTCGACCGCTGCGTTTGATTGACCAGTTGGCATTGCTGACATTTTCTTTTCCTTTACCCCTATGCGTAGATGACTCTCAATACTTCGTCCACCGACGTGACGCCCATCAGAATCTTTTGGACCGCGTCCATTTGGAGCGTCTTCATCCCGTTTGCGATCGCGAGGTTACGAATCTCGTGGCTGGGGCAGCGGTGCAAGATCTTGTCCCTGATCTCGTCAGAGAGCGTGAGGAGCTCGTGTACGCCCGTTCTGCTCTTGTATCCCGTGCCTTTGCACTGATCGCAGCCTGCTCCCTTGAAAAGCTTGAGTTCGCCGCGTGTCTCTGCACCGACCTCTTCAGGCACAGGAAATCCGTAGCGCAACAGCGTCTCTCGGCTGGCGACATAGGACTCCTTGCAGTTCGGGCATATCTGTCGGACGAGTCGCTGCGCGAGAACTCCGACCAGTGACGAGGCGATGAGGAACGGCTCGACGTCCATGTCCATCAACCGCGATGGCGCCGATGAGGCGTCGTTTGTGTGGAGCGTGCTGAAGACGAGGTGCCCGGTGAGTGCGGCCTCCATCGCGGTGGTCGCCGTCTCGCGGTCGCGCATCTCACCGATCATGATGACGTCCGGGTCTTGGCGCAGCATCGAGCGCAGGCCGGCAGCGAACGTCATGCCTGCTTTGACGTTGACGTTGCACTGGTTGATCGAGCCGAGCTCGTACTCGACCGGATCCTCGATCGTGATGATGTTCTTGAGTCCGTCGTTGCTCTGGTTGATCAGCGAATAGAGCGTCGTCGACTTACCAGAACCCGTAGGGCCGGTGACGAGTACGATTCCAAAGCTGCGTTGCGCCATGTCCTCGAGCATCTTCAAGTTGTGGCTAAGGAACCCAAGCTTTGAAAGTCCGACGTTGATGCCCGCCTTGTCCAGGACACGCATGACGATCTTCTCGCCGTACACGACTGGCAGCGTCGAGACGCGGAAGTCGAACTCCTTTCCGCCGATCGTCGCGCTGATACGGTTGTCCTGAGGCGTCCGCTTTTCGGCGATGTCCATGTTTGCGACGATCTTGAACCGCGATGCGAGAGGTGCAGAGACCTTTCTGGGCAGCTTCATCGCGTCCATCATGATGCCGTCGATGCGCAGCCGTACCATGACGCAGTCCTTCCGCGGCTCGACGTGGATGTCGCTCGCTTTGTCGGCGATCGCCTGATTGATGATGAGGTTTGCGAGACGCACGACCGGCGCGTCTTCGCCGAGCTCTCGGAGCTGGGCTTCACTGAGTTCGTCATCGTCCTCGCGCGAGGGGCCTGCCTTCACGTCGAGGTCGCCGTCGAAGTCCTTCATGACGCCGAGGATGGCGTCGCCGAGGTTGACGTCGAGCTTGTACTTGTCCGCGAGGCAGGTCAGGATGTCCTCCTCGACTGCGATCATCGGCTCGATCTCGTAGCCGGTGTTCATCCGCAGTTCGTCGATGACGAAGACGTCGAGCGGATTGGCCATCGCGACGATGAGCTTGCTGTCCTTGAGCTCGATCGGAATGGACTTGAAGCGTTTGGCAAACTGTGGGCTCAGCAGCGCGACTGCTTGGTCAGTGGGCGATACGCTGGCGAGGTCGATGTAGGGGACGCCCCAGACCTTGCCCATGCAGCGGACTCGGTCGCGCTCCGAGATGAGGCCCATCTCGACCATGACGCGGGCAATCGGGTCGTCGCCGCCCATCTCCAACTGCTTTTCAGTAGCCAGTTGAAGCTGTTCGGGTGTGATCAAACCCTCTTGAACGAATACATCCCCGGTCAGCATGCCCAGCTTCCTTGTTCCACAGGCCCGTAAGACTGCTCCCCGCAAATCTGACAGGTATGGGCCCCTTGGCGCGGATTCGGCGTAGGTACAATCCGGCGCGCCCCTGCCCAGGTGGCGGAATTGGTAGACGCGCTAGTTTCAGGTACTAGTTCCCGCAAGGGAGTGAAGGTTCGAGTCCTTTCCTGGGCACCACCGTTTACTTGCCACACTAGGTTCCAATTCGGCTATGTTTGCCGCGAACCTTAGTAATAGTGCTGGACTTCGCCATTTACCGTGCGCGCTACGAGGTGGAACTCAAGCGCCCGTTTGGGGGTTTTGTACCGCGCTTTGATGTAGCGGACAGCGGCGATCGTCTGCAGTAGCGGGTCGCTCGTTTTGTCGATCCCGTAAGACCTCCACGTCGAGTCGAGGAACTGCCAGAGCCCAAACGCGGTGGAGCGCGGGTTCTGCAGAAGCGGGTTGTAGCGCGACTCGCGCCAGCACAGTCGGGCCATCGCCTCGACCTGCCGTTCGTCCCAGTCGACGCCCTCGATCGCGATCGCTTGCTCGATCACTTCGACGATGTACTGCTTGCCTGTCGCTGGGTCGACGGCATCGAACGCGTAGATTTGCTTGGCGAGAAGGACGTTCTGCGCACGCAACTGGGAGTTCTCTTCCTTCACGCGCTCGTCGTTCTGACTGCTCTGTGCGCTAAACGCAAGTACGCCTGTGATTACTAGGAGAATTGGGAAACTGGGCCTCATCTTGCCACCTCCGTCCCGGCTGCTCTGCGGCCGGGCTCATGTCAGCCCTGCTCGAAAGGGGCGCAATTGAGGGGCCAAAACCTGAAGGCGATGGTCTAACCAGGCAATCGGGCCAGGGTGATTGGCGTGAGCACGGCGTCAGAAGACGCGCACAAATGCGAGGCTATCGCCAGAGGGCGTGTGCGGGGCTCAGGCGGTCAGAGTGAATCGAGCCGCTCGGCGAGCTGGGATCTTGAGAGCGAAGCCAGCGTCAGAACCTTGTTCCTCGAAGACTCGCCGCGCTTGATCGAGATCGAAGTCTTTGGCACGCCGAGGCCCCTTGCGACCTGGGCGATGACAGACCTGTTCGCCTCGCCGTCCACGGGAGCTGCACAGACGTACACGCGCAGAACGCCGTCGCGGAGTTCCAGCCGCTCTCGAGAGGCACGGGGTGTGACCCGAACGGTGAGTTCGCTACCCTGCGGCAGCGTCTCGCTCCGCGATCTTCAGCGTCGGGGCGTCTTCCAACGTGCGCAGATAGTCGTTCAGAAGCGACCGGAAGCGCGCCTCAAAGTTCCTTTTGTCGATCATCCGCTGCTCAATCTTGCGCTCAATTTCGCCGATCTCGTCCTTTGCAGCGCGCCGGATATCTTCGGCCTGGCGCTTGGCTTGCTCGGTGACCATCTCAGCCTCCTTGTTCGCCACTGCGCGGGTATCGTCGGCCGCCCTTTGGGCCATGATGAGCACGTCAGCGAGCGTCGACTCCTTTGCTCGGAACAGCTCGAGCTCCCGTCGTTCCGTCTCGTGCTGCTGACGAAGCTCCTGGATGACACGCAACAAAGACTCCAGCTCGGCGGCCGCCGTCTTCAACATCGTATCGACGGCGTTCTGGTCATAGCCGTTGCGCACCTGCGGAAAGCGCGCGGACTCAAGGTCGATTGGTGTGATGCGTTCCATCTCTTACGTCCCTGTTCCATATTTCTACGGGCTTCAGCACGATCCTTGTGCCCGACCCGGCCTAACGGCTGATCCGAGCGGCCGCCCGATCCCGGTTCAGCTTGAAAACGGCCTCATCAGGGTAGTGCCTTAGGGCAACGTCCAGCACGCGAATCACGTCCGAGTAGAGCCCCATCCGCATGTAGGCGGCAGAAAGAAGCGTGTACGAGTTGCGGTGTGGCGGAGGGACCAGCGCGATGTCCGGCTCCAACATGGCAGGGACCCGAGAGTACATCTTCCACTCGATGTACAACTGGGCCTCTGCGTAGCCGCGGTCAGGGCTATCTGGATTGAGCTCGCGAAACTTTCGTGCGTAAAAGAGAGCTTCTCCATCGTTCTCGATGTTGCCTAGCATCCAGATGAGGTCTGTCGCCAAATCTCCGTCCCAGGGGCGAATACCGTAGCGCACTTTCTGGTTCTGCACGATTTTCGGATAGTCGCCAAGCGCAAAGACGGCGTCGGCTTCGTTGGCCGCGCGCGTCTCCGCGTGCGACATGATCTCGTCCACTCGGCCTTGGTCCTGTGCGCCTGCTGACACAACGATCGCAATGACGATCGTTGATGCGACTAACCGAGGCATTGTCATTTTCATTCCTATCCGTCGAGACGTTTCTTCAACTCCTGTTGTACCAGTTGCGGGTTCGCCCTTCCCTGCGAACGCTGGATCGCCTGCCCCACGAGGAACCCGAACACGCCGGTCTTGCCGGACTTATACGTCTCGACCTGGGTTGCGTTGTCCCTTAGGACGTCCTCGATCAGTTTCTCGATGAATGACGAGTCGGTGATCTGCGTAACGCCTTTCTCTTCTATGAGTTCTCGTGGATCCCGCCCTGTTTTAAAGGATTCGTCAAAGACAGATTTGCCAACCGAGCCTGAGACTGCACCAGTAAAGGTCGAGTATGCGATATACGCTGTGTGGTTCGGTGGCATTACCGGCACGGCCCCTGTTGGGCCAGCGTTTCCCTTTTCAATGATGACTGGATTGCCAACAACACGATACTCACCCGGCTCGGCCTTTAAGACGTAATGGTTCAGCACATATTCTTTTCGGCCCGAGTCCTGCAAGACCTCTTTGCCAGTTTCGTTGAGATTCTTCTTTAAGCTATCCGCCATCCAGCGAAACGCCATCTGGGCAGCCTCCTGAATGGAGACTTCCTTGCCATCCCTCGATGCCAAATCAAGTTCTTCGTTGACCATAATTTCGAAGTAGTCCCCCAGCGCAACAGTTTCTGAGACAACACTTGCTTGATCGAACGAAAGTCCGTAAGCCGATTCAAACCTCATGCGCTTTTGAAGCGGAATTTCGGGGAGCGACGATCTGAGCGATGAGATGTACGTCTCATCGAACTGCATCGGCACGAGGTCCGGGCACGGAAAGTAGCGGTAGTCCTGCTCCGACTCCTTCGTCCTCATCAAGAAACTCGACTCTGTCTGCTCGTTCCAGCCGCGCGTCTCTTGCAGCAGTTTCCCGCCCTCGTCGAGCACCTTGCCCTGCCTCTGTGCCTCGAACAACACACCGAGCTGCACAGAACGGAACGAGTTGAGGTTCTTCAGCTCCGACTTAGTGCCGTACTCCTTGCTCCCTTCCGGCCGAACAGAGATGTTCGGCTCACAGCGCAGGCTGCCCTGCTCCATCTTCCCGTCGCAGACGCCGAGATACAGCAACAACTGTCGCAACTGCACGAGGTACTCGCGCGCTTCATCGGGGCCCTCGATGTCAGGCGGAAAATCCGTGACGATCTCCATCAATGGCACGCCCGCTCGGTTGAAGTCCACACCAGCGCCACCGCCTGGAATGTGCATCAGCTTTCCGGTGTCCTCCTCCAGGTGTACGCGCCTGATCCTGATCCGCTTGGTCCCATTTCCGGACGGGATATCGAGAAACCCCGCATAGCCCAGCGGGTTTGTGTCGCCGTACTGGCTGACCTGGTATCCCTTCGGCAGGTCGGGATAGAAGTAGTTCTTGCGGTGGAACACGCTGTCCATCGCTATGGTGCAGTTCAGCGCGAGTGCAGTCTTGAGCACCATTTCGATCGCCGCCTGGTTCGGAACAGGGAGCGTTCCCGGCATCCCCAAACAAACTGGGCAAACACGTGTGTTGGGTTCGCCGCCGAATGCGACGGGACAGCGGCAGAACACTTTGCTGCGCGTCAGAAGCTCTGCATGGACTTCCATTCCGACGCTGGGCACATACTTCGGCATCGGGCGGATTCTACCGGCAGAAAAGTGGATGGGCAGGGCGTGTGCCTCTGTCCCATCCTAGACGAGATGTGCCTATTGAGCGGCTGCTGTTCTATCGTTCCACCGCGGCGAGCCGTCTTCGCTCGGTGTTGACGACACGTTACCGATCTCTCGTTATAACGAGGTTAAGTTAAGTAGCCTCGACAGGAATACCGCCCTTCGCGCCTATGGCGAACACATTGTCGTCCTTGTTGATCCCTTTTACGGTGTATTCGCCCACCGTTCCAATCTCGATCGACTTCTCCCACACCGGACTCGACGAGTTGCGATGGTAGAGCACGTACTCGACGCCATCGACTCGCGTCCAGGTGACGCGAGTGTCGTGCCCTTGTCGCCGGTCGATTCGTACTCGCTCTGGAGCGGGCTTCGCGTTTGCAAGCGCTACCATCGCAACTAGGTTTGCGCGAGTCGCGTTCCGCAGGTATTCCTTGTCGACGTGCTCCGGCGTGTCTTGGTCGTTGTGCTGCCTCGTGAAGTCCTCCCATACTTCGCAGAAGCGCACCGCGTTGAAGCCCTGACGCATAAACGGAGTGTGGTCCCCACCACGTCCGAACCGGTCGTTGCGGTAAACCAGCTTGACCCTAAAGCTCTTGAGCTCCTGGCGGACCGTCCACTCAGTGAAACGAGCAAGTTCACGGCTTTTAGTCGTGTCTGCGGGATCGCTGAACAGCCTTATCTGCTTCTTGTCCTTGAATCCTTGCGTGTTCACGCTGTTTCCGACGATGTCGTTGTTGAACACGGCCTCGAGCTTCCAGTTCTCGTCCTTCGCTCGCTGTGCGAGCGCCGTCGATCCCAGCAGCCCCTGCTCTTCCCCGCTAAAGCAAACGAAAACAAGCGTGTTCTCCCACTCTCGCGTCGCCATGACCCTCGCAAGCTCCATCGCGAGAGCGGTGCCGCTCGCGTCGTCGTTCGCGCCCGGCGCGCGCCCCGTCACGGGGTCGTCGCGAAGGTTGAGCGAATCGATGTGGCCGCCGACCAGGATCCGCCTGTCCGTCCTGCCTGGAAGTACCGCGACCACTTGCACGACGTCCTTCTCTTCAGCGACCCGGTTGCCGGACGCGCGATACTTCATCACCTCGACCTGAAGGCGCGGAATTGTCAGTAGCTGCGCGGCCGCCCATTCGCACGCCTCGGTGAGTCCAGGTGAGTTCGTGTTCCTCGTGTGGAACTGTGCCAGGCCCTTGACCGTCCCGATCAACCGGTCCGCCGACACCTCGTCGGGGAGGCTCCTCTGCGGCCCGATCGCCATCGCTAACGCTGCAGCGAGAATCATGGGTTGATTATGCCGGGTCGGAAGGCTCCTCGCGCTACGCAGTCTATTCCCTCTCGACCACCGCCCAGACCGGAAAGTGGTCCGACGGAGTCCGACCATCGAAAAGCGTCCGATCGATTCCCGCGTCGACGACGTTCCAGTCCTTCGACACAAAGATGTAGTCGATCTTGTCCCCCTTCGTGGCGTTTGAATCAAAGCCGTTGAACGTCCCGACTTCGACGGCACTCGGGTGAAGCAGTCTGAACGTGTCCGAAAACCCATGACCCTTCAGCTTGTCAACTACGAGGTTCGACTCGCCCGCGTTGAGGTCTCCCATCACGACACAGAGCCCAGCTCCCGACGCGCGCGTTCCGACCAGTTCTGCGCTCCTTTCCCGCGACGGTTGTGACTCGTGGTCGAAGTGTGCATTGAATACGCTGAACTCGGTTCCGCTTGTTGAACGGAGTTTCGCCCACGTGCAGACCCGCACGACGTTGTTCCCCCAGCTCTTTGAACCCACAACGTCCGGTGTGTCGGACAGCCAGAACGTTCCCGAATCCACCACGCTAAACCGGTCACGACGAAAGAACAGAGCGGAGTACTCTCCTGCTCTCCCCCCGTCGTCCCGACCGACCCCAACGTACGCATAGCCGGGCAGGTGCACCAATAGTTCATCGATCTGCACCGCCAGCGCCTCCTGCACGCCCAGCACGTCCGGCCGCCGGCGGTTGATCACCTCGAACACCGTCCCCCGCCTGAACACCCACGAGTTCGGCCCGTCGTCCGCAGTCGCGTAGCGCACATTGAACGACATGAAAGTGATCGGGTTCTGCATAGCGACCGCACAAACCACGGCGAGGAGCATCTGCAGAATCTACCCAAAGGGCTAAAAGAGCCGGACATTGAAGCAGGCGAGAAGAAAGACCATCGTGGGGTGGCGGGAGATGGTCGACCTCCCGGACTGGGGGGTGGCCAAGGTCCTCGCCAAGATCGACACCGGGGCGCGCACTAGCGCGATCCACGTAGAGAACGTTCGCCACACGTCTAATGGACGCGTCGCGTTCGACGTAGTCCGCAGCAGGAAAAAGGACGCAAAGGTCAACACCGTCGAGGCCGAGATCGTCCGCGAGACGACCGTCCGCACGAGCACCGGCCATGTGCACGAGCGCATTGTCGTGGCCACAACGATGAAGATCGGGGACTTCAAGAAGCGCATCGAGCTGACATTGGTCTCACGTCAGCACATGCTCTGTCGTATGCTTGTTGGGAGGACCGCGCTAGAGGACGACTTCCTCGTGGACGTTTCTGTTCGACACACAGGTGCCCAGCCATGAAGCTCGCCATCCTCTCGACTGCTCCGAAGTGCTTCAGCACGCGCCGCCTCCGCGAAGCTTCAGCCGCACGCGGGCACGAGGTCAAGGTCCTCAACACGCTCAAGTTCGCCATCGGCCTCGAAAGCGAATACCCCGAGCTGTACTACCGAGGCCGCCGAATCTCAGAGTACGACGCCGTCATCCCAAGGATCGGCACTTCGATCACGCCGTTCGGCACGTCGGTCGTCAGGCAGTTTCAACAGCTCAACGTCTTTTGCCTCAACACGGCGAACGGAATCCTCAACTCTCGCGACAAGCTTCGGTCGCTCCAGATCCTCTCCAAGCACGACCTGGGCATCGCACCGACTTCGTACGTCCGCGACAAGAACGACATCCTGCCAGCGATCGAGCGCGTCGGCGGCGCTCCGGTCATCATCAAGCTGATCGAAGGCACGCAGGGCAAGGGCGTCATCCTCGCCGAGACTCAGAAGGTCGCGGAGGCAATCATCGAGGCGATGCAAGGGGCAAAGCAGAACGTACTTGTGCAGAAGTTTGTCGCCGAGAGCAAGGGGCGCGACGTGCGCGCGTTCGTCGTCGGCGACCAGGTCGTCGCTGCGATGCGGCGCGTCGCGCACGGACAAGAGTTCCGGTCAAACCTCCATCGCGGCGGCATTGCAGAAGCGATCGAACTCGATAGCAGGTACGAAAGGACCGCGATCCGCGCAGCGCAGATCCTGGGACTTCGCGTCGCCGGCGTCGACCTGCTCGAAGCCGCCGACGGCCCCCAGGTCATCGAGGTCAACTCGTCGCCCGGACTTGAAGGTATCGAGACCTGCACCGGCGTCGACGTGGCGAACGAGATCATCTCCTACCTCGAACGTATGGTCGAGTTCCCCGAGCTCGACGTCCGCGAGCGTCTCACCGTGACGCAAGGCTACGGCGTCGCCGAGCTTTACATCGCGGAGGGCTCTGAGATGGTCGGC
>JANWJY010000012.1 GCA_025451715.1 Fimbriimonadaceae bacterium
CGGCACGGTCGCGTCGATGTTGGCCCACGGGTCTACAGAGGAAGCCGTCGCGGACTATTTGAGGAGGGTCGAGGCCGAGAGGCTGGGAATCGGGCCAGATCCGGGCCGGTGCCACAAGGTCGCGCACGAGTGCAAGATGCTGCTCGCGTAGCCCAGGCGAAAAAAAGCCGCCCCCGGCGGAGAGGACAGTCCGGGAACGGCAGATCGCTTTCGTGTGGTCGCCCTCCGCTTCGCCCCGAAGGGCGAAAGTCGGCGGCGTCGCTTTCGCTACGCGGCACTTTCCACTGCAACCTGGCGTTGCTCCACGCAATACGACCGGAGTTGGCCAAAACCGAACCCGGAGAGGATTCGTAGCAGTCAGATACACTGCAAGGAGCCCGTTGAACCTGATCTTCGCGCAGCTCTTCGACTTACGCACGCAGGGTCTGATCTATGTCGTCGACATCCTGCTGGTCGCTTACGTCATCTACCGGCTGCTGAAGCTGGTCAGGGGCCGTCGCGCGTGGCGAATCGCAATAGGAATCGGGTTCTTCGTGGCCGCGCTGGTGCTCAGCGAGCGGTTCCAGCTCAACACCCTGCACTGGATTCTCGACAAGGCCACGCTGCTCGCGCCGGTCGCGCTGGTCATTCTGTTCCTGCCCGAACTCAGGCAGGCGGTCGAGGGGTTCGGAAAGCTAGGCGGGTGGACGGATCGGCTCATTACTGCGCAGCAGAAAACTACGATCGACACGGTCCAGCAGATATGCGCAGCGGTCGCTGAGATGGCCGAGCACCGGATCGGCGCTCTGATCGTGATCGAGCGCACGACGCGATTGCAGGAGGTCGCGGACAACGGGATCCCTGTCCACGCGAAGGTGACCGCGCCGCTGATCGGCGCGATCTTCTACCACGGCAACCCGTTGCACGACGGCGCGATCGTGATCCGCGGCGACGAGGTGGTGGCGGCGGCTTGCAGGCTGCCGATGAGCGAGAGCACGACGATCCCTGGGCACTTCCACATGCGGCACCGTGCAGGGATCGGGATCAGCGAGCACTCGGACGCGATCGTGGTGATCGTGAGCGAGGAGCGGGGCGAGATCGCGGTCGCGCACGAGGCGATCTTGTTGCCGCTGAGCGACGAGCTGGAGCTGCGGCGGTACCTAGAGCGCGAGCTTCGGGACATGTCGGAAGTCAGGCGCCGAAGAAAGCGTATGCAGAGGGCACGCAAGCAAGAGCACCCCGAGCCCAAGGAGGTGGTGACCAAGTGAGCAAGGTCATCGATTACGTGTGGGCCAAGCGCGACGACATGCTGCTGTTCGCGCTGTCGTTGCTCATATCGCTGTTGTTGTTCGGCCAGTTGCAGGTCGGTCTCGAGCCGGGGAAGGAGCGCGAGTTCGAGGTCCCGCTATCGTTTTCTGGCCAGAGCGACGACATTACAGTCGTGCAGGCCCCTCGCAGCGTGAAAGTGGTCGCATCCGGGAGCCAGCAGGCGCTCGATGTCTTGGACACGTCGAAGGTCAGGGCTGTTGTCGACCTTTCCTCCGTCGATCCTGGCGTCAGGAGGCTACGCATCGAGGTCTTTGGGCCGCTCAAGTCGGGACTCACCCTTAGCCCAGTGCGGTCTGTCGCAGAGCTTGAGATAGAACAGAAGTTGCGCAAAGAGTTCGAGGTCCAGCTGCTAACAGTCGGGACGCCTCCCGGTAACTTCACGTACGATGGCGTAACGATCCTGCCTCCGCGAGTGGAAGTGTCCGGCCCGGAGTCGAACGTGCCCCGAGTCGTGTCAGTGAGGGCGGTGCTCGACCTGAAGAACCTCATGCCGAACCAGTCGCTCGAACTGGAGCTCGAGGCGCTGGGCGAGGAGAACAAGCCAGTGCCGCTGATCACGCTGACACCACCAAGGGTCCAGATCCTGCCCGCCGTCTCGATCGGGCCGAGCAGGCGCAATCTCCTGGTGACGCCGGTGTTCTCTGGGCAGCCGGCTGTAGGGTATAGGGTGTCGGGCTACGACGTGATCCCCAACCAGATCTCGACAAGAGGTGAGAGCGCCGAGGTCTCGCGGGTGACCACCGTGAACACGAAGCCAATCGACCTCTCGGGACTGCGCGCAAACCGCAGGTTCACGATCAAGCTCGTGCTGCCGCCCGGCCTAGAGGCGACCGACGGCGACGAAGTTACGGTGTCGGTCAGGGTCGTGCGCGACTAACGTGGGTTTCGCCGTCCACTTTCCCCCTGCTATGCTTGGTCCGGTGCGCGATTGATCGAGATCAGGACGATCCGGAAGAACGAGGGCGAGCGGTTCCTTACGCTCCTGTGCCAAGTGTTCGAACTAGACATCGTGCGGGCACGCCATGTCTTCTTCAAGGAGCCGATGTTCGACCTCGGCCGGAAGTGGGCGCTGTTCGAGGACGGCGAGCTACGGACGATCCTGACGACGACTCCGTTGGAGTTCGGGTTTGGTCGGGCGTTCGGCGTGGCGGGGGTCGCGACGGACCCGAAGCACCAAGGGCGGGGGCTTGCGCAGCGCATGATCGAGCACGTCCTCGAGCACGGGGCGGCGAACGGCGAGCCGGGCTGCGTGCTCTTTGCTCATAAGGAGACGGTGTACGAACGCTGCGGCTTTCGAACGGTCGACATGGTCGTGCGGGGGCCGATCCTCGCCTCGGACCTGTCGGAGACCCCCGACGTCGTTCCGTTCAGAACAGTGCAGTCCTCGTACAACTCCTGGGCAGCGGCCGATCCGGCCCGGTTGCGACGTGACGAACGCCGCTGGCGCTATTGGCGCTGGATCCCCCGCACTTGTGAGGCGGCCATCGGGGGCTATCTGTGCGTCGAGCCTCACTTGTGCCGCGAAGCTCTCGTTTCACCTGGTCTGGAGAAGTGGCCCGTGATGCCCGGGACGAGCTGGCTTGGTCTCGAATCGATGACTAAGGACCTCTCCGTGCCTTTGGCTGCTTGCGAGAAAGAGCTGTTCGTGATGTCGCACTCCATGCCTGGCCAGATCCAGATGTACATGACCGACCAGTTCTGAGTCGAGCGCAGAGTGCAGAGGGCCGATGTCTCCACCAGACTCATAGCTCGAGACCCGCTGACCCCCTCAAAGGTATCCTTGCCCCCTGCGAAATGGGCAACACCCAGATCTTCACTTCTGAAAGCGTGAGCGAAGGCCACCCGGACAAGGTGGCCGACCAGATTTCCGACGCCTTGCTCGACGAGTTCATGGCCGAGGACGACAGGCTGAACGTCAAGCCGGAGGAACGGTGCCGCGTGGCGATCGAGACGATGCTCGCCCATGGAGTCGCTGTCGTCAGCGGCGAGGTGACGAGCATGGGCTACGTCAACGTGCAGCACGTGGTCCGCGACACGATCAAATCGATCGGCTACACGGACACGAAGGTCGGGTTCGACGGCGAGAACTGCGGCGTGCTCGTGGCGATCCAGCCGCAATCGCCGGACATCAAGCAAGGTGTGGACACGGGCGGTGCGGGCGACCAGGGGATGATGTTCGGGATGGCGACACGCGACACACTGGAGCTGATGCCGCTGCCGATCTCGATCGCCCACGCACTCATGCGCCAGTCGGCGTGCGTACGCTGGCAGGATCCGAGCATCGGGTTCCGGCCCGATGCCAAGTCGCAGGTCTCGATCATTTACGAGGACGGAAAGCCCACGCGCATCGACACGATCGTGGTCTCGCAACAGCACGAGGAGAGGGTCGAGAAGCACGTCAAGGAGCTGATCAAGGCGCACATCGTAGACCCCGTGCTGACCGAGTACACCGAGTTCCTCGGAGGTGAGATCAAGTACCACTTCAACCCGACGGGCCGGTTCGTCAAGGGCGGGCCAGCGGGCGACACGGGCTTGACCGGCCGCAAGATCATCGTCGACACGTATGGCGGAATGTGCCCGCACGGCGGCGGCGCGTTCAGCGGAAAGGACCCGACGAAGGTGGACCGCAGCGCGGCCTACATGGCGCGGTTGGTCGCGAAGAACGTCGTGGCGGCGGGCTTGGCGGACAAGTGCAACGTCGCGATCGCGTACGCGATCGGCGTGGAGCAGCCGGTGAGCGTCCAGATCGACACGTTCGGGACGGAGACCGCCGATCCGGAGAAGATCTCGAAAAGGGTGCGTGAAGTGTTCGACCTCTCGCCGCGGGGGATCATCCGGCACCTTGGGCTGTACGACTTTCGTTACAGGCAGACCGCTCGCAACGGCCACTTTGGGAATCCGGCGTTCCCTTGGGAGCGCACTTCCGACGCAGTCGAGCTGAAAGACCTCGCCTAGTTGACGTTGTCGTCGGCCAGTCTGGTGTAGTCGCCTGACTTTCTCGCGAGCCGCATGGCTTTCATCCGCATGATCCTGTCCAGCCCGCCCCTTTGGTACTCCTCGATGGCGGTCAGCGCGTTCTGCACTTGGAGGATGAACCGCGGGTCGTCGCTCTGCGTGATCGCCTGCCGAAAGTCGTCAGCGGCGCGAACGAGGTGGCCCATCGACATCAGCGCCATCCCGCGCGTGTACCGGTAGCCGGGCTCGAGCGGATTGAGCATGAGGAGCCGGTTGGTTGTCGCAACGACCTCGTCGTAACGGCCGACGAACCACAGCGCCTGCGCGGAGACTTCTAGTGCACCCAAGTGATCCGGGTCGTGCTCTAATACTTTGCGACAGCTCTCCAACGCGCCTTTCCAATCGTAACTGTGTAGCATGTTCCTCGCCGTCGAATCTGCAAATGGCGATGCGAGCAGCGCAGACTTGCGCACGCCCGCCCCGCCGAAATCATTGACTCCAAGTGACGCCGAAAAGCCCTTCGCTTTCGGCGCTCGCTCACTGCCGACAGTTTGAGCCAAGTACGCGGGAGACGTGATACCGGATTTGCCTTTCATGCCGCGTGCTCCTTCGAAATCCGGTGAATTTGCTGGTTCACGGGTGCGACCTTCGCCCGTAGTGCTAACGGGATTTTCATTTTTCCGTCTGGCGTGCGCACTCCGACGAGCGAAGCGAGCGCGGTCGCGTCGTTCGCCCAGCGGCGCACATATTCTTCGTCGTTCGACGGAACGAAAACGACGTAGTCGCCTTCGTTGCGGCGTGTGACCGCTGCGCCGATCGGAAGCTCGCTGCGGAGTCGGACGGCAAAGCGGCGGATGGCGTGTTCGACCGCGGGCTTTCCGAACGTCTCGGCGAGCTCTTCTCGTTGTGGAACCTCGAGGTACACGAGGTGGCCCTGGCCTCCCGCGCGGACGATTTCATAGAACTCTCTGGGAGTCGCGAGGCCCTCGGGTCCGCGCGATCCGGCGTTCATGCGGGCGAGCGCCTGTGAAAGTTCGGCGCACACCGCTCTGATGGTCTCCGTCTCGCCTTGGTCGATGCCGTTGGGCTTCGAGACGCTGGCGACGACGAATCCGAACGGCTCGCGGCCGAACTCGAGCGGGACGATGAGGAGCCCTCCGATCCTTCGCTTGAGCGCCTCTTGGGATGGGATGCGTCCGTCGTTGCGCGCGTTGGCGATGCTGAGGACGGGCGAGCCGCTCCTTACCCAACCCTCGACCCCCTGGCCTTGGGCAAACCTGATCTCTTCTACGATGCGGTGATCTCCGCCCTCGAGCGCGAGCTGAGTCGCCTGGACGTTCTCGATCGACCACACCGAGAGGTGGTCGAGCCGGATCGCCTCGGCAAGGTCGCGAACGACGCGTGCTGCGAGGCTCGCAGGGGTCGCGGCGCCGATCGTGGTCGTCGCGACGGTGTAAAGCAGTTCGGCCTCGCGCATTCGTCGGCGGTCGTCTTCGCGCGCCGCTTGGTCCGAGACGAGCTCGGCGAGGAACTCGCTCGTCTCGCTCGCTTGTCTCGCTGACGCATCGAGCTCGATTGAGCTCGAGTGGAAGAGCGTGACCATGCCAACGACCTTTCCGCGCAGCTTGAGCAGCACGGCCGCGAACTTCGTCTTCGAATCTGGGCCTCGTGAAAGGCCGATCGCGGAGCGCACCTGTGCGTCGATGTCGGCGTCCGCCGCACGCCTTGGGATGAGAATGCTCGCTTCATTGACCGACGAGTCGACTTCTCCGGCGGTGCCACGCGCGACGAGCGCGTCGCCGGTCTGGGAGACCGTGTACACGCCGACGCCTTCGACACCGGTGAGGTCGTGGATGCGGCTGGCGATAGCCGCGAAAGGTGAACTGGACTGCCTGGCGGCGGACTCGAAGAGCTGCACGCACGCGCGGTCGCGGCGGCTGCGCTTTTCGAGGTCGCGCGCTGAGTCCGTGAGGTCGCGGAAGCTGGCTTCGAGCTCCGCGAGCTCTTGGTGTGGAGCTTGTGAGTCTTCGCGGGCCAGCGCCGCCTTGCCCCGTGCGATGTGGTCTGCAAGCACCTGGAGGGTCTGGTCGACGTTGGGGATGGCAGGCTTTGATTCAAGCTTGTTTTCGCGGTTAGCACGAACTTGGCTGAACACAACGCCGACGATGAGCACGCCCAGAGCCTGCACGAGCAGCATCGCAGTGAAACTGTTGCCACCGCCGAAGAGGTTTGCGCCGACAAGCAGCCAACAGGAGATGAGCGGCGCCATCATCGCGGCGTTGCTCTTGAAGCGCCAGTACGCGTACACCATTGGCAGGGCGGAGAGGAAGCCGAAGTGCTGCACGACCCCGAGGTCGGCGAGGAACACGGCGATCATGCCACCGTCGGCGACGGCGGCCAATCCGGCGATGCCGGCGTTGCGCGCCCCTTTCTGCTCCATCATGTACAGCAGGTAGGAGTACGCCGCCATGAACAGCGAGGCCTTCCAGGTCAGCTCGAAGCTCGGCTGGCCCAGGATTCCCGCCGCGGCCATGGCCCCCGAGGCCAGTACGACACGTACGATCAGCTCAAACATGAGTCTCCACTCTAGGTTTTCGGGTCGAAAACCCTGAACTGGAGGGTGAGGGATGGGGGTGGGGGGGTAAGCGCTGAACGATGAGCGATTGGCGACGGGCGATGGGAGAAGGCAAAGGGCGATGGGCGATGAGCGATGAACGATGAGCGATGAGACTGTGGGAGGGCACGGTGGCCGGGGTGGACGACCGGATCACTCCTGGTCCGAGACGACAGGCGTCAGCTTCGACTCGGCCGGGTGCGGCGATTCAGCTTCGACTTGACCAAGAATGCGGAAAGCACGGAAAGCGACAGGAATGCTCCCGGTTCCGGCACCGGATTGCCTGCCACTCCATAGGAGAAGTCCCACGTAGGTCGCCGGTCCGTTCCTAGAATCTCAGTCGTAGGGGTGAAATAGGCGTCGACCCAAGGCGCCGTCCAATAGGAGTCTCCGTTGTCGAGAGGCGAGCCGATTCCGTTCTCCCCGCTCGTGGTGGCAAGATACAGCTCAACGCTTCGGACGGGAGAGAGCGAGAGCCAGTAGCGCCCCTCGGGCAAGAACAGGTTCAGTCCGGAGACAGTCGCGCGGTAGCGCCAGAATTGAGTTGTATCATCCTCGAGTGACCAACTCGCTGCTGCTCTGTCCGCCGCAATGAGGGTTCCGCTGCTCCCCGCCGAGACGCCGCTCCGTATCTCGTAATCAGCTTCGGTTGGAGGCCCGCCGCCGCCCAAGCCCAAAATGCCTAAGGCCAAATAAGAGCCGAACACTCCAGAGACTACAGCGCCTCCTGGTGCAATGTCGAAGTCGTCGTACAGGGTCGAGCTTCGAACGGGACCGTGCGTCGCCGCGATACCGTCGATGTTATCAGCATCGCCGCCGTACCACAGCGTCGAGTCGGCGCGGACGGAGGCCATCGCCGCCATCGCCACCACCGCCGTCAGACTAAACCGAAGCATCGCGTATAGAGTGTACGCCATGTTTCCTGCTTCGTGGTTTGGGTGCAGAA
>JANWJY010000013.1 GCA_025451715.1 Fimbriimonadaceae bacterium
GACACCTCTATCGTCCGTCGTAGCACCGCCTGTGTACTCCAGCTCGATCAGAACGTCGCTCGCCTGTCCGCCCTCGACGCGTGCGACGAACGTTCCGGGCACGGTGCCGCTGTATGCAGAGACCGAGCTCACGCCGCGCGTCTGAGCGACGCGCCACTTCCCTTTCGGGCCAAGGACCTCGAAGTGCTGCTCCAGGAGCGAGCCCGAGCTCTCCTTGCGCTTGATGTTCGCTGTGCTTCGCGGCCACAAGATCGGATACTTGAAGTCGTACGGGCCCCACTCGTCGACGAGGACGTATTTTCGTCCGCGAAGCTCGTTGGGTTTGAGGAACGGGACCTTCCCGCCATGGAGCCGCGCGGGTGCCCAAGGGCGCACCACGTCGTTCTGTGTCGAGGAAGAATCAGTGACGAACGGGCTCCAGCCGACCTGGAACTGCCTAAGGTACTCGGCGCCGGTCGCCTCAGCCGCGGGGCGCAGGTTTCCGCTCGGCTCCATCGGCGTCGCAGGCGGCGCGTACTTCTGATCGATCACAAACTCGCCGTCGTTGAGACCCAAGGGCCGTGCGTGCCACTGCGAAAGAAAGTACTTGTTGCCCTCGAGCTTGAACCCGTCAAGCTCCTTCTCGGTCGCGAAAAGAAGACCTGTGCGCATGAACGTGTTGTTGAGCACGTGCAGCTCGAACGAACGGCTCGCGCGGATGACGGGCCCGACCAGGTCGCGGAACGTGTTGTGCGCGATCGTGTTGTTGCGGCTGCGCGTATCGCGGTTCTTGCTGTAGCCCCAGTTGGGGTCTTCGCTGTCCTTTTGCCACACGCTGATCGCGTTGCGGTCCTTGTCGAAAATGTTGTAGACGATCTGGTTGTCTTGCCCGTGCTCCCAAGCGATACCCTCGGCGTTCAATCCGAACGTGTTGCCGATAACCTTGGTCTCCCACGAATAGCCCGCCCATATCCCGTGCCAGCACTCGAGCAAGAGGTTGTTGACGAACGTGTTCTTGCTGAAGGTCGCCTCGATCCCGTTCGTGGGCGCATGGCTGAAGTCGTTGCCAAAGAGAAGGTTGCCGTTGCACCCGCCCTTGCCAGTGTCCATCGACGTCTGCCCCGCCCAGAGGAAGAATCCGTCGCCGCCGTGAGTGACGGAGTTGTAAGCGAACACGTTGTCGTTCGATTGCTCGTAGATGAGGATCCCCGCCGAGTCCTGCCCGCGGTTGTAGACGCCGTGCGAGTACCCGCGCACGCACCAGTCCACGTTGTTGTGCATGATCCGGTTCTTGCTCGACCTGTACATCCCGATGCCGAGCGAGGACAAGAATGAAAAGTCGTTGTTCCACACGAGCCCGCCGTTGCACTCCGTCATCATCAGCCCGTTCTGTCCGCCCTCGGCGGTGCAGTTCCTGACCTCGAAACCGTCGCACCCGCGCAGGTATATAGCCGCCCCGTAGCGCAACCACTCGTCCTTCTCGTTCTGGTGGTACGACATCCAGTCGCTGCCGTCCTCGCTTTCCAGCGTGCTCAGCAGCCTTTGCTTCCAGTTGTAAGAAAAGTCGCAGTCGATGACTCTGAGACCGGGCGCGTTCTTGGCGAGCAGCCCGATCTTGTACCCGCGCACGTTCGCGTTCTTGATCGTGACGTTCTTGCCCTCGACGTATATGCCGGTCCCCTTCCTCGCGTCCGGCTCGGTGGCCTCGCTGCTTCCCCGCAGCAAAGCGCCGCTGAAGTCCACAGTGATGTCGTCGCCCTGAATGATGACTGCCGCTCCAGAGCCGACCTCGTTGTCGTTGGGAAAAACGTAAGTCTGCCGCTTGACCACCGTGGACCGTGTCAGCGTCTGGCCTGGATTGATGACGGTGTCCTGGTTCATTGTGAGCACGGCGACGGCGATTGCGAGCATGTGCTCTTATGTTACTTTAGAAGGACGGGGAACTCATCCCGCTCACTATTCTCTGCTCTCACCTCTCACTTGATGCTTCCCATCGTGATCCCCTTTACAAAGTGCCTCTGTAACAAGAGGAACACAACGAGGATAGGAAGCATGACCACCACCGCAGCCGTCATCTGGAGCGGCCAGTTCGTTCCGCCGTAGCTGTTCTTGAAGATGCTAAGCCCGACTTCGAGCGTACGCATGTGCAGCGAGTCGGTCGCGAGCAACGGCCAGAAAAAGTCGGTCCAAACGCCGATGAACGTGAACACGCCCGCTGTCGCGAGCGCAGCGCGACTCATTGGGAGGATCAACTTCCAATAGATACGGAACTCGCCTGCCCCGTCGAGCCGCGCGGCCTCATCGAGCTCGAGCGGGATCTGCATGAAGAACTGCCGTAAAAGGAAAATGGAAAACGCGCTGCTCACTCCGGGAACGATCAAAGCCATGTACGTGTCGAGCCATCCGAAACTGCGCACCATCAGGTACACCGGGATCTGTGTCACCGGCCCTGCGAACATCATGCTAAGCAGGAACACGACGAACACCCCGTCCTTGCCCTTGAAACGCAGTCTGGCAAAACCATACGCCGCAAGGCTGCACACGAAGAGCTGAGCGAGAACGACGCAGACCGCGACGACCAGCGAGTTGATGAAGAACCGCCCGACCGGTACCTCGCTCTGCAGCAAAACGGTGCCATAGTTCTCCCAGTGCGCGTCCTTCGGCCAAAGCTCGCTGAGTTCAGGGATCGGCGCGCGGTTGGGCTGCAGGCTCACGAGTACCATCCAAACGAACGGAGCCATGAGGAACGCCGCAAGCGCAATCATCAGCGCATAGCTGACCGTTGGCTTGCCGAACCGCGTCCAGAATCCGCGCTTGCCGACCATATGACCTGGTTACGCCTGCGGACGGAGGCGTGCATGCAGTCCACTCGTTTCCTTTTGCGACCCCGGCTCTTCATCGACAATCAAGGCACTGGTTACGTACAACATGCGCGCAGCCCGGTTGGACTGCAGCTCGAAGACTTTCTCTGCCCTGGCGACAATTCTGCGCGAAGTCACGGTTGCAATGACGGCAGCGAGCCCAAAGGCGATGACCGAAAGAATGACCAGAGGAATGACAAAGTTCTCGAAGAAAGGACCGTATTGGTTCGTCGCTATCATGAGCGCGACAAAAAACGCAGTGACCTGCAGTGCGTAGTGGATGATCCTCGCTCTTCGAGTGAACTCAATGTGCATTTCGATTGAAGAGTATCGCGGGCCAACCTCCACGATCACCGACGCCTCAGTGCCCTCAAAGGTCCCCTCCACCAAGAGCTCGTCCGGCCTGCGTTCGAGCCTCCTGACCTTGTTGAACGTCCGGCGCGCGTCTTCGGCGACGTCATCGAGCGCGTGGCCGGGAAGCTGCCCTTTCAACCGTCGACGCAGGACGACACCCTTCGGAACGCCGATTCCGCCGGAAAGGCCCGGACTGAGCTCTGTCGTCCCTCCTGACTGCTCCTTTGCAGGCTTGCTGCGATCAAACTCCGCTCGAACACTATCGCCGTCGATGCCCAGCTCGGCAGCCATCGCGAGCACTTGGTCCGCCGTCCAGCCGTCCTTGCCGCCGCCAGACTCTCTTTGTGCCGCCGCTGAGAGCAGTTCTGCGACCTCTGCGTCCGAATACCGCCGATCCATGCCCTATCTTACGCCCACGCCCGCCAAAGGTTGTCTCTCTGCAAGCCATATAGCCGAAAAACTGTAGACTCCCGCCGTGAACATGATCGAACTCGTCAACGCGTACTACCAGTGCTGGGCGAGGAAGGATCGCGACGGCGCAAGGGCGCTGCTTGCGGACGACCTCAGGTACCGCAGCCAGTGGGACAGGTTCGATAACGCCGATGAGTTTCTCGAAGAGTGCTTCAAACTGCGCGCCGACGTCGTCTCCGTACAAGTCTTCCAGTCTGCGGTAGAGGGCGACAACGGGTTTTTTGCCACGGAGTGGCTCGTTTCAGACGGAACGAGCTTTGGCGACGCATCGTTCATCCGAGTCAGCGGCGGAAAGATCGTGAGGCTCGTCGTTATGTGCGCGGGCACCAACGTGCTTTCGTTGTTCGATTAGACCCCTAAGCGGTCACCCGCCTTACAATCTCCGAAACCGCGTCATCGATCGATCTGCGGCCCGCCCACACTTCGTTGACCACTTTCGAAGCGTTTCCCATCCGCGCATACGCCCCCTGAGATTCGCCGTAAGGAACATAGCCTCGCCCCAGCGCTTCTATCACGCGCGTCGCTGCGGCTACAAAGATCACCGCGTGCGGAACGTCGCGCGTGCGCGGGTCCGTTGGATCGACGCCCGCATCAGAAAGCGCTTTTCTCAGCTTGTTCAAGAGCGTGTCCTGGCCTTTGCTCAGTTCGTCCATGGCGTGCGTCGCCTCGTGTACGACGGCCTCGAGCAGCTCGTGCTCTGCAAAGCCGAGCAGGCCGACGACGCAAAGCGGCCCGTCGGGCGTGCGGTAGGTCGAGGCGCCAGGCCGCGGCGCTGCGGTCACAACGAGCACCTTGACCGTCACCGGCTCGAGCCTGATGCCAAGATCGGACGCGATCAGGTTCAGGAGCGCGCCGTGCTTCTGGAACTGCGACTGCAAAAGGTTTGTCGCGTGGGCGACTCGCGCAGACGCCGCTGCCCTAAACTCGTCGCGCTTCTCCTGCGGCACCTTTGCAATCTCGTCGGCGATCTGCCTCGATGCGCTCACCGCGTTTTTAAACTCGAGCCTGTCCGGAAGACGAGAAAGCAGACTGACGAACTCGACCGGCGAGCCGGCCTGCGCGGCCATTCCGTCGACACTGTTCATCGCGAGCAGGGTCGTGCTGTCGTCCGGCACCTCCTTCGCCGCATCCATCGCCTGCTGGTAGGCGGTGGGTGCGGTGCTCGTGCGCACCGCGTACCACTCGAGCACGAAGTCGTTCGTCGTGAACTGGACCGTGACCGTGGCGGCAAGCGCAAACGCAAGCATCGTTACCCCTTATATACTGTGCTGCCCGGTTCGCTGACAGGACTTTTTGTCGCCACAGTCCAGAAAAAGCCTACGCGTTCTGCCACTGCACCGCACGGAAGTCGGTCGCGAGGTCTTCCTTCGCCGGGCTCTTCTTGCGCAGACGGCCGATAACCCACCCATAACGCGACTCGCGGTTGCCGTAATCGGTGCGCAGGATCGGCGATCCGAACGCGTCCACACGCCACGTGGTGCCGTCGTAACCGTTGACCTTGATCGCGCGGTCCCAGACTTCTTCGATGATCGTAGGAGATAGGCTCATGTGTGTTCCGGCGCTCTTCGCGCGGTCGCACTGGGCTGGCCTTGATGGGGGTCGGTCCACCGAAAGGAGAGGCCGTCATTATACCCTTCCAGGCTCAAATCCGCCATTTGGCGAATGATCGCCGCACGCACTGCCACAATTAACCCCGTAACGCGCGCTGCGTACGAGTGAACGGCTCAGAGGCCAACGACAGTTTCGTCCTTGATTTCTCTCCCACTTTTCTCAAGTCCCCGCGGGCGTTCAAGGACAAAACTAAAGTAATGGCTAAGAACCTATTCATCGGAAACCTTTCCTACAGCACCACTGAGAACAAGCTGAAAGACGCCTTCTCCAAGTACGGTGCATCACAGGTCCGCATCATGGACGGACGTGGCTTCGGCTTCGTTGAAGTGAGCGACGACCAGGCTTCGGCCGCTATCTCTGAAATGAACGAGACGGAAGTCGACGGTCGCAAGATCATCGTCAACGAGGCTCGTCCGCGCGAAGAGCGATCTGGCGGCGGTGGTGGCGGTAGCTACGGCGGCGGCGGTGGCGGCGGTCGCAGCGGCGGCGGTGGCAGCTACGGTGGCGGCGGCGGCGGTCGCAGCGCCGGCGGCGGCGGAAAGAGCAGTCGCGGCGGACGCTGGTAAGAGCGGTCTTTTCAACTAACATCAGCAGCGGGCTGGGTTCTTCGGAACCCGGCCCGCTGACATTTAGCTGCAGCGACCCCGCTAGGGGACCCGCGTGAACATGAGTGTATCGACAGACACGTCGGTCGGCTGTCCGCCCGTCGCGTTCGGGTGCCACCACGTCATCCTCGAGCGCACGCGCCGCGTTCCTGGCTCGACGTACCTCGAAGGGTTCGTCGTGACGGTCACGGCACCAAACCCCTCCCAAGTCGGCACCCCGACCTCGCTGATGAACACCCACGTCCCAGCCGTGAAGTCGAACAGCTCGGTTCGACGACGCGTGCCTGACCTCGTCGTGAACGACTCGATCTCAATTTGCAGCATGTCGGTGGGCGAAGCCTCGAAGGTTCCCTCGACAACGATCTGCATTTGGTTCTGACCGCTCGCGCGCAGCTTAAGATAGCTGTCGTCGCTGGCCACGATGTCTCCAAGTCCACCGCTCAAGAATCCGAGCGGAACGCTCAATGCGTTCGGCACGACCTCCTCACCCATGTCGATCGGCGTCGTGTCGATCTCGATCGTGGCGACCCAGCCCTCGAAGCTTCCCTGGGGACTGATTCCGGTCCCGACGATCGACTTTCCGTCGCCCGAGATTCCGTTCGCATACAGCAGCCTCCAACCGTCGAGACCCGTCACACCGTGCTGCGTCAAGTACTGCTTGAGGCTGACCATACCGAGCTTTTGCGTCCAGATGAACGCCTCGAACGTGTCGTAGCCGGAAGCCGTGCCGACGATCACGCTTCCATCGTCGGAAACGTCCGTCGCTCCGCTCGAGAAACTCCCGCCTGGAAAGTCGCCCAGCCCGACCATCCCGCCGGACGCCGTCCAGCGGAACGCCTCGGATCCACGCCAGGAGTCACTGCCGCCAACGATGACCGTTCCGTCTGCGGAGACCGCCTGTCCGCGACTGCCGAAGTAACCGCCAGGAAGCTCCCCAAGTCCAACCATTCCCGTCGACGAAGTCCACTTGAACGCCTCCTCACCATTGAAGCCGGAGCTCGAGCCGATGATGACGCTCCCGTTCGCCGAAACGTCGTACGCGATGCTGAAGTTGTCGCCGCCAACAAACTCACCCATGTGTTGCATGCCCGTCGAAGGCGTCCAGCGAAAGGCCGCGTATTGCGAAGCCCCGAACGGGCGCTGTGAGGCGCCGACCACGACCGACCCATCGTTGGAGACCGCGTTCGCGAAGCTCGAGAAGCTGCCAGTGCCGGGAAGGTCCCCGAGACCGATCATGTTCCCGTTCGACCAGCGATAAGCCTCATATCCGTTGGAGCTCGTCGTCTGTCCCACGATGAACGTGCCGTTCGGCGAGATTGCCCGCGCAAAGCTAGCGGGCCCTCCCCCGGGCAGGCCGCCCAGTCCGGTGACCGGCAGGGCAATCTGGGCTGAGATCGTGCTGAAGCGCATCCAGCGTACGGCCCGAAGGCCGGAAGCGGTGTTGAGCGCGCCGACGACGAACACACCGTTTCCGGAAACGTCGTTGGCAGCACTCTTGGTGCTACAGGGGCCCCCTACACCACCCAAGCTCTGGAAACGGAATTCGGAGTGTGCCGCCGAGGCGAGCAAGAGAACGCTGCAGGCTGCAGCAAGGCGCATTCTAAGTTGGTACGTCATCGCTTTTCCTCTGGATGAGCGCCCTGCCGGAAAGCGCCCTTTCCAAACATCTGTATCGGGGGAATGCGAGCACTGCGCGGAGGTTCCAATCATACGGGACTTAGGGGCCATCCAAAAAAGAACAGCGCTTGCCCCGGCGTCGAAACAAAGTGAGGCAGGTGACAACGCGATGATACGCAAATTGAAAGGCGGGCAGTACCGGCTCTACTCCTCGAAGCCGGATCGAAAAACTGGTAAAAGGCGCAACCTTGGCACATTCGCATCGCGCAAGGCCGCAGAGAAGCACGAGCGTGAAGTCCAGTTCTTCAAGCACCGCTAATCTGCCTACAGGTTCGAGCAGTGACCCTTTGGCCCTAAACTAACGTTTCACTACTCGGCAGCGGAGTCGAAAGAACAGAGGCAAGACAATGAACACAATTAAGAAACTTGTTCTCACCGGCCTATTGGCCGCAATCGGTGCCGCGAGCGCTTATGCGCAGCAGAGACCGGGTGCGGTCGTCCTCATGACTGAGTCGGGCACGTTTGAGCCGCAGACCGTGTACGTTGCTCCAGGTGACATCGTCGTCTGGCAGAACAACGACGCGTTCTGGCACTCGGTCAAGACCGACACGCAGGGATTCGGACCGGAGTCCGACCTCGTGTTCCGCTACGGCATGCCCCCCTCCAGCTACTATTGGTGGAGAGTGCCGTTCAACACCAGGAGCGGATCGGTGATCTACTACCACTGCAAGTTCCACGGCGTGCCGGGTTCCGGCCAGGGTTACACCTATGGCTATGGATTCGGCATGGTCGGTAGGATCGTGGTCCAGTGACGACCGGTCATGGCGTGCCGCCCGCACCGGACGGCCGCGCCCATAAGGACTATTGAACGCGATGGACAACCTGAAATCGAAACTTGAAGCGGTCTACGACCTCCTCGAAGACGCCCTGAAGCGCGGAGACCTCGAACTGATCTCTCGCTACACGGCGGACGAGTTCACCGGTCGCGACGAGAGGGGAAACACGAAGAACAAGCTCCAGCTCTTCGCCAGCCTTACAGAACTCATTGAAGAAGCCCAGGTGCTCTCTTGGCCGCGAAGGATTACTGACCTGCGTCGCTACGACGACGTAGTCCGCGCGACCGCTGGCGGAACCTTCCGTGCGCGACGCAAAGACGGCACGATCGTCGAACGGGAGATCGTCAATGACGACGTCTGGGTCGAGCACGACGGGAACTGGGTCATGGTCTCTTCCACAGCCGCCGGCGTTGTCGCATGTTAGAGCTCAGTCTGGAACGCTGGACATCAGTTCGTGCTTGGGCCGCTCAATCCCCGAACAGCTCAGAAATCTTCACCGCGCCACGTCACTCCCTGATCGCCGCGACGTTACCGGTCCCGTTGTCGAACACGACCGTTCGGTCGCGGAACGTCTCGCGCGTGCCGTCGGAAAACCCGATCGTAACGAAGTCGCAGGTCACGAGCGTCCATGCGTCGCCGTCCGGATCGTGGCCGATAGAACTCGACCTCATCCCGTGCACATCTACATACTCGACTTCGCGCTCTTTGTCAGCAAGAAAGTCGGGCCGCCAGTCCTTCCCTTCGTGCTCGTACACGCGTCCTTCCTGCCCAATCTTCAGCTTGCGAAACTCGCCAGAGCCTGAGCGCGTGTTGTGATCCGGCTTGATGGACAAGTGACCGTCACGGCCAATCTCGAATTCGCAGGTTTGGAGCGCGGCGCCTTCGGCTTCGTCCTTGAAATAGATGAAGTTGAGCGCGCCTTCTTTCGTCGCCCAGTAGCCCTGGCCGACGGCCCTCTCGCTGGACTGCGCCTCGAACTTGCCGTCGGCGGCGAAGTCGAGGCGCTCCTCTGTCGCCGCGAGGCCCTCCCACGTTCCGACAAGCGCGGCGTCCCGTTCGCCCTTTTCGAGCTCCTCGATGACCCGGGCAGCCTCTTCCATCTCCGGCGTGATGATGAAGGACTCGCCGTCCGGCCCCGGCTGACAGCCGAGCGCGGCGACCGCGCACAACGCTAAGACGTACAGCTTTCGCATGGTTTTATGTGTCGGTTATGGGGCGAACAGTTCAGACATCCTCACCGCGCGCGCGGGCTTGGAGGTCAGGCTCCGCACGTCCAGCTTCACCTCTTCGGTGAAGTCGAAGCGACGGTACAGGTGCGCGACGCAGTTCGTCATATCGAACACCACAGAGTACTGTGTACCGGGCGCTTTCTTCGCGAGCGAATCGGGAATCGGCTTAAAGCCAACTGAAGCGATCGCATCGCATGCGACATCGACAGACAAGCTCTTGACTGAGGACAAAGTCCGGTCGAGCTTGCGATACCGATCGCAAGTGATGTCCCCGCCCTGCACGTCCGAAAGCCGGAAGTTCGTCATCACCTGGTGCTTCCCGTTTCCAACGAGGATCACATTCCCTGCTTCGATCACTGCCGAGTTGCCCAGCCGGTCGCCGAGCATGATCTGCCCCTGCGGCAGTCCGACGTCGTACTTGCGAATCACGGCGAGCGCCTCGGGCACCGTCGCGCAATTGCGCAGAACGTAGTCGGCGAAGAACCCAGGAAACGTCGGCTTGCCGTTGCCCCCTGTCACCGCGTCGGTCGCCGCACCGCCGAAGAAAAGCCCCGCGTCGTTCATCCCCGCCTGCGGAAACCCGTACACCGCGCTAGGATCGATGTTGATCACGCCGCCCTCGGGCAGCTCCTTCTTCTCACCACTCGACTTCTTGATCCCGCCTTCGGGATACTGGCCGAGACCGAACCCGAAGTACACGATCCCGTGCGTCGTCGCGGTCTTCGGCACGAACCAGACTTGCGTGTTCGGGTCGATCCAGTCCTCGCTGTCTCCCGCGAGCGCGAGCCTGCCGTCGAACACGTAAAACACCGAGCAGGCCGGGCCGGCCGCCGCAACTACAGCGACGATGAGGAGGGCGATAGTTCTCATTGGAGTCATTCTGGCACCTACTTTCGCTTCCCGAGGAACGCGTCAAAGTCGAACTCCTTTGGAATTGCGTCACGCTGCCAACTAAACTCGAGACTCATCCCACCACCGGGCGGCGCGGCAAGCGTAATTCCCTTCGAAGTCGTGGTCACTGTGAGCTCTTCAGCTTTCGTCGGTCCGGCCGGGCCCATGACCGACGTGAAGATCGCTCCCGATTCGGTCTCCTCGTAGGTGCCGCCATAGCCGATGAGCATGTCCATCATCATCCAGCGGCCGTCCTTCGCGGCAAGGTGCATCACCCGTCCCGGCGGCACCTCAGACATCGACTTCGCAAGGTAGAACGCGGGGTCGTCGAGCACGTAGTAGCCTTCGATGAGCTCAGTTCGCGGCCCTGGTTTGGCAGCGCTTGTGCTTTCCTTAGTTTTAGTCGCGTCAGGCTCCGGTGCGGTGTTGTTCGGGGAGTCCTCTTGCCCCGGACACCCTGCTATCGCCCCCAACGCAAGAGCGACCACCACGAACAAGCACAGCCGTGACACTTCAGGGGTCAGTATATGCCTTGCAGGAGCGGAAGCGCGATACACTGTTCAGGTTGAAGAAGCGGACGAAGGTGCTGGCAGGCGTCGGGGCGGGAGGAGTCGTTATGCTTCTCCTCGCAGGCGCGCTCTTGCTCCAACCGCCGGTGCCCTACGAGTTCCTGCGCGGTGCGAGGTTCGAAGGAGTGCACACCTACTCCATAGGGACTGTCGTGTCGCACAGCATTGGCCCGACTACACCGCCGAAATACGTTGAGACCGCGACACGCAGTTACTGGACGGCGCAATCCTTCGCCGAGCTAGAGAAGTCGGCACCTCCAGAACTCGCTATGCAAGGTTGGGGTGCACCAGTACCCCAACATGACCTTGTCAATCCCTTGTTGATCTTCTTCAAGGGCACGGGCGAAAGTGTTCAAATCAGCGAGGCAAATACCGGAGGTTGCTACATCCATCTCCTCTCCCGGGCCAATGCACTCGACAGAATCCAATCCCGGCTCTGGAAACTTACCCACCGCTGAGCCTTCGGCTATTCCTGCACCTGCACGAAAAGGAACACGCCGTTCTTGTTCGAGGTCACGATGTCGAGCAGGCCGTCTCGGTCCAAGTCCTGCACGACGAACTGCGTGCCGACGCCCGAGTCTTCGTCGATGACGTGCCGGACCCACTTTCCCCCCGCGTGCTCGTAACGCACTAGCCAGTGCGGCTCTTCCGAGCCGACGTCCACACCGGGAGGATGCCCCCACTTTCGTTTGCCAGTTACCAAGTTGACCGACTTGCCGAACGTTGCAAGCACGGCCGCGTGCGTCACTGACACCGTCTCGTCGATCACGTTCTTCTTGAAACTCTCACCAGCGAGCGGCTCGTGCCACCACACGCCGCGCGCGTGGGCGGAAGTCGAAAGCACACCGCGCTCGTGAACGAGCATCTGCGCGCAGTCCGGGCCGAGGTCGGCTTTCACGAACGTCCACGGGCCCGTACGCGCGCCTTGGTAATAGCCGCCCGTCGTGATGATCTCGTTGCGCCTGTCGCCATCGAGGTCCCCGACGCCCAAACCGTGCGAGTACCGCTGCGAGCCCGCGCCCTTGGGCTCGCTCACGTTGTGGCAAGTCCACTCTTTGTAGGGATCGGAAGACGGCTCGAACCATGCCAAGTGCGCGTCGTCGTACGCCATCACGAGCACGTTCTTGCCGTCGCCGAATAGGTCGACGTAGAGCGGGCTTTCGTTGCCGGCGCTGCGCCAGATCAGATGCTCCTTCCATGGCTCTCCCCCTCGCCCCTCTGGGGGAGAGGGGGCTGGGGGGTGAGGGGAAAGCCCAGGGTTCTCGCGCCACACCGCGTTCTCGCCCGGCATCCCGATCACGATCTGATCGATCCAGCCGTCTTTGTTCAGATCGGCCGCCCAGTTGTGAAAGCTATTGCTCCACGCGGTCTTCGGCTCGACAAAGACAAACGGCGCGATCTCGTTCGGCTTCCACTCAGGCGCTCGGTACCAGAAGCTCCCCGC
>JANWJY010000014.1 GCA_025451715.1 Fimbriimonadaceae bacterium
GGTGTCGTCAACACGCTGCGGCTCGAGGACCGCGCCGCCATAAACACAGACGCACCAGGCTTCATCGACACGCTGCGAGACCTTGGCATGATGCTCCCGTGCACCGCGCTCGTGCTTGGGGCGGGAGGGACATCGCGCGCGCTGCTCATGGCGCTCGCCGAGCTCGAGTGTAGGCTCCTGTGTTGGAACCGTACACCGATCAAGCTCGAAAAACTCCTCCATGAGCTCGGAATTCGTGCTGAAATGGTCCCCAACCCGATACCCACCGACTGCCAACTCATCCTCAACACAACGAGCGCGAGCATGGACAACGCTCAGCTCCCCGTCGACTGGTACCAGTCACCAAGAAAGTCGATCGCCTATGACGTCTTCTACACCGACGGCCCGACGAAGTTTATGTTCGACGCCGAGACTAACGGCATCCGCGCGATCGACGGCCGACGACTCCTCGTCGCGCAGGGCGCAAGGTCGTTCGAATGGTGGACGCGCACGAAACCGCCTAAAGCAGATATGCTCATGGCCGTCGAATGAGGATCGAACCAGCAAGCCCTGCGGCCGTGCGCGACGCAGCGGAAGCGTTGAAGAAAGGTGACCTCGTCGTCATCCCCACCGAGACCGTCTATGGGCTCGCGTGCAACGCCCTCGACCCCAAGGCCGTGCAAAAGGTCTTCGACGCGAAAGGAAGACCGAGCGAGAACCCGCTCATCGTTCACATAGCGGGCTTCGAACAGCTCGAGGACGTCGCAGAGTCCTGGCCGCACCTCGCCGAGCAGCTCGCAGAGCGCTTTTGGCCCGGGCCCCTGACGTTAGTGCTCCCGAGGAAGAGCATCGTCCCCAAGATCACTACCGCGGGGCTTGACACCGTCGCCGTGCGCGTCCCCAGCCATCCTGTCGCGCTCAGCGTGATCACAGTCGCCGGCGTCCCCATTGCAGCGCCGAGCGCCAACATCTTCATGGGACTCTCGCCAACCTCTGCAGAGGACGTCGACCCCGCGATCGCAGAGAGAGCCGTGCTCGTCATCGATGGTGGCAGGTGCGAGGTCGGGCTTGAGAGCACGGTCGTCGATCTCTCAGGCGAACACCCGCGAATCCTGCGCCCCGGCGGCGTTACGCGCGCGCAGATCCAAGCCGTCGTTGGTCGCCCGCTCGGTCACTTGCCACCGCCGAGCGTTAAGGGAGGGCCAGGAATGTACCCGCGCCACTATGCACCGAACGCGAAGGTCGTAATCGTTGAAAGGATCAACGGTGAAGACCCGGGCCTCACGTTCCAAGAGCCAAGAACATCGGAACAGATCAAAATGCCCGACGATCCGAGGGCGTACGGAGCAAACCTCTACAGAGCGCTCAAGAGGCTCGACCAACAGGGACTGACCGCCATCTATGTCGAGAACCCACCGTCGCATCCAGACTGGGAAGCTGTCCACGACCGCCTAAAGAAGGCCAGCGCCGATTAAGCGTCCGTCCGACCCCTTACGATCACGATCGGCCGCGTCACCTTGTGCATGATCGCGCCGACGAGCCTCAGGCCCTCTTCCATCTTCTCAGGGCTCCGTCGCGAAAAGGCGAAAATCACGCGCGCCGCGTCCACCTCCTCGACGATGCTTTGAATCAGCGAGGGATAGTCCCGACCGTGCTCGACACGTGCCTCGTGCGCCGTCTTCGTCTTCAGCATGTGCGCCTTCGCCATCTCGATGGTCTTGACTGCGGTCGACTCTACTTCTGGCATGGGCGACTGCAACGGAAGGTTGCGTGGAACGATGATCGGGTAGAGCAGCACCACTTTCGCGGGCATGTTGTTGACGATTTCGTCGGTGACTTCCAGCAGGTCCTGGTCGCTCTCGTCCCCGGAGAGCACAGCGACGACCGTGCGGTTGTATTCGCGGTGCTCCGGGTCCTTTCGCTTCTTCCTCGGCTCGTTCTCGTCCGTGACCAGGAGGTCGAGCGACCTTCGCGCGTCCTCAACGGTCGCAGCGATCGGCAGTTGTGACCGCACCTCTGGCACCGATCGAAGCACTTCCAGCACCGCCGGCGGAACAGCAGCGACCACGATTCGCGCACGGTCGTGCTCGTTCACATACTCAATGGCGTCGTGGAACGTCTCGGCGCCCGCCTCAGTGATCTCCGTGATCCCGCTGCAGTCGATGATCACGCCAGTAGGATGCCGCTTCAAGGTCAGCGAGATCGCCGTATGGATCGTTTCCCAAAAATTAGAGCGCAGAGCGCCCGTCAATACAATCACATCGCCGTACGACTCGATAATCAATCTAAGAAGTACCTCACGTTGCTGATCACCACGTTCCGCCGTCTCCCGAGGGCGAGCTTTAGGAACAGGGCCAGGTTACTGTGCAAGAGCCCCTGCAGCCAGTTCTTTGGGACTGCCTCTGCGACGATTACGGTCACGATGTGGTTCGGATCCTCCGACTCGTCGATCGTCTCGTCGACGTACTCGATGACGGGCTGCACCAGTGAGCGGTACGGCGAGTCCAGGATCACGAGCGGAATGTCGAGCCCAAATGATGCCCACTGCTCCTTGACCGACTTCGATTGCTCCGGATCTAAGGTGACGTGGACGGCGCGAACGTCCTTTGAGAGCGCCTGCGCGTAGGAGATCGCCTTCATCAAACCTCGGTGCAGACGCGGCACCAACAACAGGACTGTCGTCGTGTAAGTCGCTATCTTGGCGTCTGTGGGCACATTAAGCTTTTCCGCAAGGTAGTCGTAGTGCCGACGGATGCGTGTGAACATGAACAGCAGCCCGCCCATCGCGATCACGATCATCCAGGCGCCGTCGACGAACTTCGTCGTCAAGATCACGACCCACACGATCCCCGTGGCGATCGCACCGACGAGGCTCACCGCGGCACCGCCTCGCTTTTTCATCCGCCACTGCCGCACGACCATTCCGGCCTGTCCGAGCGTGAAAGCAGTGAAGACCCCCAACGCGTACAGCGGAATCAGCGTGTGCACGTTGCCCTTGGCGAAGACCACTAGCAGGCCGGCCACGACCGAGAGGATGATGATCCCGTTCTGGAACACCAACCGGTCTCCGAGAGACGCGAACTGCCGCGGCAAGTAACCGTCGCGCGCAATGAAACTGGCCAGCCGTGGGAAATCGGCAAACGCGGTGTTGGCCGCCAAGATCAGGATCGCCATCGTCGCAATTTGGATCGCGTAGAAAACAAACCCCTTCCCGAACACGCCTTGCGAGATCTGGGCGACGACCGTCTGATATCCCGGCTCGTCCGCGCTCATCAGCCTCACCGGGTAGTGCGACGCCAGCCACGTCACGCCGAGGAACAGCACGGTCATGATCACGCCGAGTGCGACCAGCGCCCTCATCGCGTTCTTGACCTCGGGCGTCTTGAACACCATCGTGCCGTTCGCAATCGCTTCGATTCCCGTCAGCGCGGCGCACCCCGCGGCGAACGCGCGCAGAATCAGCCACAGTCCGAGCACTTGCTTCGGCCCTTCGTTCGCGACCACGGTGGCCGTGCCCTCGAACGTGCCCAACTTTGGAATCCCGAAGATGATCAGGAGCACCATCAACAGCACGAACGCATACGTCGGCACCGCGAACACGATCCCGCTCTCACGCGTACCGCGAAGGTTGACGACCCCCAACAGTATGATCGCGGCCAAGCCCATGTGAACGATGTAGGGCTGCAGCGCAGGGGCGGCGGATACGATCGCCAAAACGCCTGCGCTGACTGAGACCGCGACCGTAAGCACATAGTCGATTAGCAGCGCCGCGCCGGCGATCCGCCCAGCGAGGGGACTGAGGTTGTCCGAAGCGACACGGTAGTCGCCGCCCCCTTGCGGGTAATTGGCGATCGTCCGACTGTAACTGAACAGCACAATGATGACGAGCGCGAGTGTCGCGAGCGCGATCGGGAGCACGACACCCAGCGCCTCGGGGCCAGCCCCCCCGAGCATGTGCATGATCTCCTCGGTCGCGTATGCGATGACCGAAATGTTGTCGCTGGCCAGAAGCGCGAGGCCGAATATGACCGGGAGCCGCTCGTGGTGCGCAAAACGGGTTGCGATAGGTGCGCCGATCAGCCAGCGCTTTAGCCGTCCAAACCAAGTTTCCCGCGGCGACGTCTCCGGACTCAAGGACTGAAGGTTACCTGCCCCTATTGCGCGTCCCTGGGAGGGCGAGCAGTGCCGGGGTCCTCGCGAGCGGATCCCTCCCCCTTAACCGACCTACGCCTCTACCACCTCGACGATCTCATACCGAGAATCCAGCACCACGTACCGAGAAGGAGGGCCCAGAAGACGTAGCGCCTGCCGTGGGTTGAGGCAGCAGGCGCGCACCGCCAATTCTGCCCCAAAGTCCTCGGCCAAGTTCCGGAACGCGTCGAACAAGGTGATCGCGCTCCCGGCCAGCGCGCCGTTCGACGCGAGCCGCACCTCGCCTGGCGAGGTCACCACGTCCAGCCCCCACATCGCCAAGTGCTCGCCGCTCGCCATCCCGGTCGCCATCGTACTGTCGCTCACGGCCACCACGCCACCCGCGGGCTTGTTGCGGATCAGCAGCTCCGCCGCGTCGGGCGAAACGTGGTGCCGGTCGTAGATGAGCTCGCACCGCAGCGCGTCGTTCATCAGCGCATAACCCACCGCACCAGCCTCGCGGTGGTGAAGCCCGCGCATTGCATTAAATGTGTGCGTCGTGTGCTGCGCGCCAGACTCGAAGCCCGCGCGGGCCTCCGCAAACGTTGCGTCCGTGTGGCCCATGCTCACAACAACCCCGCGAGCGTTCAAGAACCTCGCAAGGTCCAGTGCGCCCGACACCTCCGGCGCAAGCGTCACGACCTTCAGTCGCTCGTCCTCCAACACCTCGCGCCACTCTTCCTGAGCAGAGACGGGGTCGACGATTTTGTCCTGTGGCTGCGCGCCGGGGTGTTTCACACTGATGAACGGACCTTCAAGGTGGAAGCCGCCGACCATCGGATGGTCGGGCAAATTCGAGAGCGCAGTCTTCACGTCCTCGAGCGTAGCCGTCACCGTCGTCGGCAAGAACGTCTCGTATCCGATCTCCCCGAGCTGTTCGCACAGCGACAACATCTCAGCTGATGTCGCTGTCATGAAGTCGATCCCGAACGCGCCGTGGATGTGGATGTCCACGAACCCAGGGACCAAGAGTTGCTCCGCGCTCGATGAAGATGGCATCAGCCGGATCGGGCCATCGCCGATTTGCACGTCGTACGGTCCGAACCCGTCCGGCCCTAGCGACAGGAACGTGCCGTTCATGGCTTGATCGCGTACCCCGTTCCGGTCTTAACGATCAGCCCGTCCAGCTCCATCATCGTCAGCTCCGTCATCACTTGGGACGAGTCTAGTCCCAAATGGCTGACGATCTTCTCCGGCGCCTGCGGATCGACCGACAACGCCGAGAGGATTCGCCGTTGTGTATCACTGAGCGACGCATCGCGGGACGCGACCTCGACGGCCTGCACGCCGAGGGACGCGAGCACTTGCGCCGGGTCGTCGACGAGCGTCGCACCATCACGGATCAGGTTGTGCGACCCGCGGAAGCCGGGCCGGTCGATCGTCCCCGGCACGACGAACACTTCACGTCCCAAGTCAGCAGCGGCCGTGCACGTCATCAACGCGCCCGATCCGGTCGGCGCCTCGACCACCACGACACCCATGCTCATCGCAGCGATCAGTTCGTTGCGGGGCTGGAACCGGTGCTCCATGGCCGGTGTTCCGACGGCAAACGCGCTCACGAGGCAGCCCTGCTCACGAATTCGAGCGAACAAGGGCCCGTTTTTGGGAGGCTGTGCCAAGTCGACGCCGTTGGCGAACACCGCTACCGTCAGTCCGCCCGCTTCCATTGCACCCTGGTGCGCGCTCTCGTCGATCCCCATTGCGCCGCCGCTCACCACCACAAGACCCGCACGCACGAACGCCTCGGAGAACTTCTGAGCGACCGCCCGACCGTACGCAGTCGCACCTCGTGTACCCACGATCGCCACCATCGGTCGGGAGAGGCAAGAGACGTCGCCCCAGGCGAACAGGGCCGGCGGCGGCGACTCGGTTTGAGTGAGCTCCCGGCCAAAGTCGTCAGACTCGACGACCTCAATTCCGAGCGCGAGCGCCTTTTCGAGCGCGCGAGTGTCGACCCGCTCCAACCGTTTCTTCTCCGCAGGGCTCAACAGTCGGCAGGAAAGCAGGAACGACACAGGGTCGGTAGAAGAAGTCCCGAGGGCCTCAATGACCTCTCGGGACTTCGTTGCGGGCAGTTCCGCTGCGAGCAGGTACTGCCAAAGGAGCGGGCTCGTGCGTCCCGTTTGCGAGGCTAGCCTCCGACTCCACCGCCGCCACGGCCACCACCGCCCACCGGGCCGCCGCCGCCGGTTGCACCACCCGTGGTGCCTTCAGGCGGCTTCGGTGATCCCAGAGGGGGAAGCGTGTTGTCGATCGTGAGCACGAAGTTCGCTGCCGTGTTGTTCTCCATCCAGTCGCCTGCTGCCACGGTCAGCCTCGCGCGCCCATCGGCGAGCGGGAAGTTCGGACCGGCGCTCGAGAGAATTCGAACGAGCACGCGACCCTCACGGTCCACTTCGTGGACGTAGGGCGTGCCGTTGATCGTGACCTTGATGCCGTCGTAGTTCACGCCGGAGCCCGCATCGTTCACAAGGAACACGAGCACCATCGGTGCGCGACCGGAGACCTGGTCGCCTGCGTTCGGAAAGGCCATCGAGATGTCCGGGGGCGTCAAGTCCACACCGAGGTTCTTGTCGAA
>JANWJY010000015.1 GCA_025451715.1 Fimbriimonadaceae bacterium
ACCGTCGTTCTTGAGGAGCAGTACCGCGCCTTGCTGGGTGCCGAGGACCATGTCTACGTCCTTGTCGCCGTCCCAGTCAGCGAAGGCGGGCGCGAGCGCAGCGTCCGGCTTGATCGGATCGTTGTTCTCGTCTGTGAGTTGTGTCCCTTCTGCAAACTTCCCTTCTCCAATGCCGCGGAAGATCCAGAGACCCTTCGTGTACGAACCGGAGACGATGTCTGTTCTGCCATCGCTGTCCAGGTCGACGAGCTGGGGGGTCGCGCCGATGCAGCAGCCAGCGTCGACTTGTGCGAGCTTGTCGCCAGCCATGAGGAAGGATTGCTCACTATAGATGTGTCGGTCCGGCCGTCCGACGTTCTTGAGGAAACTGATGTGTCCCTTGTTGTACTGCCCGACGAAGAGGTCTTCGAGGCCGTCGCCGTCGATGTCGAAGACGGCTGGCGCGGCGTGTCCGCCAGCGACGTTGAGAGGGCCGGTCGCGATGACGAGCGGAGTGGGCGGGAGGAAGCGGACGCTCTGCGTTTGGACCGCGAGCAGGGCGATGAGCATGTGGGTGTTAATGATACAACGTTCGGGCTATTGTCTTGTATCGGAGGGAGCGAGCCGGAGGCTCGCACTGGGGGGCGGGCCAGAGGCCCGCGCTCCGGGGACGGATATAGTTGGGGTTCATGGTCGAGACGCATTTGGCGACGGGGTGGGAGTTTTGTTTGCGAACTCCCTCCCCTAGCCCCTCCCCTCAAGGGGGAGGGGGACATTGGCGGCAGGCGCGGGTGCCGGGGCACGTGCACGACGATTTGGTGCGGCACGGGGTGATCGAGGATCCGTTCTTTCGTCTTAATGAGCGCGATTGTCAGTGGGTGGACCAGGAGGATTGGGTCTACCGTTGTCGGTTTAGTTGGTCTGCACGCGAGGGGTGCCCTAAGCGGGTGTTACGGTTTGAGGGGTTGGACACGGTCTGTTCTGTTTTCTTGAACGGCGATCTGATCGCTGAGAGCGACAACATGTTCTTGCCGTTTGAGGTGGATGTGTCTTCTCTGCTGCGCGCGTCGAACGAGCTGGTGGTGGAGTTTTCTTCGGCGGTGCGCGTGGCGGAATCGCGTCGAGCCGCGTATTTGGCGGCGGAGAGAATCGATGCGTCTGTGACGACGTTCTATGAGCGGTCGTTCTTGCGGAAGGCGCAGTACATGTTCGGTTGGGACTGGGGCCCGCGGCTGGTTTCGTGCGGTGTGTGGAAACCGGTTTCGCTGTTGGAGTACGACTCGCGTGTGACGGACGTGTGGGCGCGTCCGAAGCTTGTCGATGGGGAGTGGCTGGTGGATGTGAGTTGGGAGGGCGAAAAGCTCTCGAAGCCAAAGTTGTATACGAACAGAGCGCAAGAGGTCGTTTCCGTCGGTGAGCTCTCTGCGCGCATAGTTGTGCGTGAACCTAATCTTTGGTGGCCGCGAGACTTTCATGCGAGTGGCGAACGGAGCGCGAGCCTGCACTCGGGCATGATCAGTTTCGGGAGAGATTCGCTCAACTTTCGTTACGGTCTGCGCACGGTGGAGCTGGTGCGCGAGCCAGACGAGTGGGGCGAGTCGTTCGAGTTCGTCGTAAACGGCGAGCGGGTGTTCTGCAAGGGTGCGAACTGGATTCCAGACCACTCGTTCCCTTCGCTCGTGTCGCGAGATCAGTACGGGAGCCAAGTGCAGGCGATGAGGGACCTGAACTTCAACATGGTCCGCGTGTGGGGCGGGGGGCTGTACGAGTCGGACGCATTCTACGACGCGTGCGACGCGCACGGGATCATGGTGTGGCAGGACTTTCCGTTCGCGTGCGCTTATTATTCCGAGGACGAGGCGTTCCTGTCGAGCGTGGAGGCGGAGGAGCGTTCTCAAATCAAGCGACTGCGTAACCACCCGTCGCTGGTGCTGTGGTGCGGGAACAACGAGAACCAGCAGATGCACGAACAGCGGTGGGGCGGGGCTGCGTCGCCTGAGCGGTTCTATGGTGAGAATATCTACGACGAGTTGTTGCCGCGGGTGTTGTCTTCTGAAGATCCCGATCGGCCGTATGTGCACGGGTCGCCGAGCGGGAAGGTCGCGGGTCGGGATTCGAACATGGACGGGGTCGGGGATTCGCACTATTGGGAGGTGTGGCACGGCAAGGGGGACTGGAAGCACTATGAGGAGAGCACGAGCCGGTTCTCTTCGGAGTTCGGGTTTGCGTCCTCGCCTTCACTACACTCGTGGTCGAAGTGTTTGGACCGCTCGACGGACTGGAAGTTCGATTCGGGGGCGGTGCGGTGGCACGACAAGACATTGAAGGGATATGAGAAGTACATCTCGTTCATCGAGCTGCACTATCCGAAGGTGAATACGCTGGAGGACCTCTTCTACTACTCGCAGCTCAACCAGCGCGACGCGATGCGGTGTGGGATCGAGCATTATTTGATGTCGGAATCCTGCGCGGGGACGCTGGTTTGGCAGTTCAACGACTGTTGGCCGGCGCAGAGCTGGGCGGTGCAGGATTCTGAGGGGCGCATGAAGCCAGCGTCGTGGGAGCTGGCTCGCCTCTACGCAGAGGCATGCCTGATCACCCGCGATCGAGGCTCGCTTCTAGAAATCTATCTTGTTGCGAGCAAATCGCAGCGATGGAGGAACAGATGGCAATCCGTGAGTCTGTACGATACGCAGAGCGACAAGCCAAAGACGTTCGAGCTGCTGACGCACGGAGACTTCGCACCCAGAACGCCTCATCTTGTTGCAACGCTCCCGCTTGACGGCATCAACCGTGACACCGCCGTTCTTTTGATTGGAGCGCCAACACCGGGCCCTCACTATCAGTGTCGATTGCTGTGCGAGCCCAAGGAGGCACGATTCGTCAACTGTCCTCTCGTGGCATATTTGGACTCAGGCGAGATGTACTTTGCAGACGACGAGTTCCCAATCGTGGATCTGCTCGTGTGGGACCCCGACGACCTAGAAAACGTGCAATCCGGCGCGTACGAACCGTACATCGAACCCTTGATTGAGGAGTGGTTCTTGCCGAAGTTTCGTCGCGAGCCGAAGCGGTTGGTTGCGAGGTCATTGGCCGGTTACCACGAAGTGGAGATAACGAGGAGTCGTTGTAGCAGCTAGCGACCCCTCACCCCTGCCCCTCTCCCCCGGAGGGGAGAGGGATTTGGTTTTCCCCTTAAAAGGCCCCTCCTTTCGGTGGTTGCATCTCGTATAATCCGTAAGACCCCATGGTCAAAGCGGCGCGGAGCCGTGCATGAGGCTGTTTAAGGCATGACGAAGTACATATTTGTGACCGGAGGCGTGGTGAGCGGGATCGGGAAGGGGATCGCGAGCGCGAGCCTTGGCCGGTTGCTGCGCAACCGCGGGTACACGGTCGCGCCGGTCAAGCTGGACCCGTACATCAACGTGGACGCGGGGACGATGAACCCGTTCCAGCACGGCGAGGTGTTCGTGACCGACGACGGCACGGAGTCGGACCTCGACCTCGGGCACTACGAGCGGTTTCTGGACGTGTCGTGCTCGTCGGGCTCGTCGGTGACGACTGGAAAGGTGTACCGCAGCGTGATCGAGGCTGAGCGTCGCGGCGACTATCTGGGCGCGACGGTGCAGGTGATCCCTCACGTCACGAACGAGATCAAGCGGCTGATCATCGACGCGGGAGTGCAACAGGAGGCGGACGTGGTGCTCGCGGAGATCGGCGGCACGGTAGGCGACATCGAGTCGCTGCCGTTCATGGAGGCGATCCGGCAGCTCCGCAAGGACCTCGGTAAGGAGAACACGCTCTTTGTGCACGTCACACTGATCCCGACGGTCGGGCCGTGGCACGAGATCAAGACGAAGCCGACGCAGCACAGCGTGATCAAGCTGCGCGAGATTGGCATCTCGCCCGACATGCTTGTCTGCAGGACAGAAGTTCCGCTGCCGGACGACGTTCGTGAGAAGCTGAGCATGTTCTGCGACGTTCCGGAGCAGGCGATCGTGGAGAGCATGAACGCGGAGACGATCTACGAAGTGCCGCTCGTGTACGAAAAGAGCGGGATCGGCGAGTTCGTGGTCGAGCGGTTGGAGCTTGAGGCGCGGCCGAGCAACCTCGGGGAGTGGGAGTTGCTCGTCGAGCGGCTGAAGCGGCCGCAGTACGCGTGCACGGTGGCTGTGGTCGGAAAGTACACGAGCAACGGCGACGCGTACAAGTCGATCGCGGAGGCGCTGGTGCACGCGGGGATCCCGAACGACTGCAAGGTGAACATCAAGTGGATCGAGTCGAGCGAGTTTGAAGAGGCCGCGGACCCGGTTTCGTTGTTGGAGGGCGCGGACGGTGTGGTGGTCGCTCCTGGATTCGGCGGTCGCGGGATCGAGGGAAAGATCCGCGCGCTGCGGCACGTGCGAGAGAGCGGGATTCCGTTTTTTGGCATTTGTTTAGGGTTGCAGATGGCGGTGATCGAATACGCGCGCAACGTTTGCGGCCTCGAGGGCGCGGACAGCGAGGAGTTTTCTAGTGAGTCGCCTTATCCGGTGATCCACATCATGCCTGAGCAGTTGGGTATCGACGCGAAGGGCGGAACGATGCGGCTGGGGTCTTACCCTTGCAACATCACCGCTGGTTCTCTGGCGGCGGAGCTCTATGGATCGACGCGGATCGACGAGCGGCACCGGCACCGGTATGAGGTGAACAACGACTTCCGCGAGCTCTTGATCGAGAACGGTCTTGTTGTGAGCGGCGTTTCGCCGGACTATCGCTTGGTGGAGATGGTGGAGCTTCCGTCGCACCCGTTCTTCGTGGCGACGCAGGCGCACCCGGAGTTCAAGAGTCGACCGAACCGTCCTCACCCGCTGTTCCAGGGGTTGGTGAAGGCGGCATTGAAGCGGAAGGCGAAGCTGTTGGCGTGAGCGGCTTGCGAGGATCCCGGCGAGCCGGGACAGGCTGCTCGCCCTCCCATTGAGACGGTTGGCATCGCATTGGGCCCCGACGCTTCATAATCACCCCAAATGGCGAGTGCGCGACCGAACCGAGGAGCGGAGGGATTCGACGCGTTTCGTCGCGAGCTGATCCGGCGCGCGCTGCCCGTCCAGAAGGAGGAGCGCAAGGCGTGGGAGGAGCGGTTCAAGGCCTTTGTGGAGGCTTCTTTGCCCGAGCCGCGCAAGCTGTTCCAGAAGCCCGGGTTGGCGGCGCGGCTCTTTGCGGCTGAGGTCGAGGTCCCCAACTCCCACCCGCGGGACCTTGAGGTTTATTCGCAGCAGCTCGATCTGATCTGGGAGGCGAAGATGCCTGACGAGGTCGTTGAGTGGCGGACGCTGACGACGCCGGACCGGACGGATTTGGTGTGGGAGTTCGCGGTCGACTTGGGCGCTTCTTATGTAACGGGATCGGTAAAGCTGCGGAACTTTCCCTTCGAGCGGCCGGAGCGGCGAGACCGGCCTTCGCAGGGCGACCGGCCTTATCCGCGTGACGACCGGCCATCGGGTGGTGGGTATCAGGGAAATCGAGATAGGCCACAGGGAGGTGGTGGATACAACCGCAACGACCGACCGCAGGGTGGAGGCGGATATCAAGGAAACCGCGACCGGCCATCGGGAGGTTATCAAGGCAATCGCGACCGACCGCAGGGCGGCGGATACAACCGCAACGACCGTCCACAGGGCGGTGGCGGTTACAAGCGTAATGACCGGCCGCAGGGTGGCGGTGGTTATAACCGCAACGACCGGCCGCAGGGCGGGGGGTTCAACCGCGACAGTGGTTTCAAGCCGCGCGGGCCGAAGTTTGGTGGTCGGCCGTACAAGAAGCGGCCGGACGGCGGCTAGTCCTGACAGGATTGACGGAGAGCAAGCACTCCGCTGACAAAGCGCGAAGCGGGCTTCGCGCATTCCAAGGTCAGCCGGCGGCGGTTTCGGACTCGGCGATGCGGCGGCGCTCGCGGAGGACGTCGAGCATTCCGAGGATGAGGGTGAGCAGCATCGGGCCGACCATGAGGCCGATCGGGCCGAGCGTAAACACTCCGCCGAGGAGCGCGAAGAAGATCGCCATCATGTGCAGGTTCGTGCCGAACTTGATGAACATCGGGCGAAGGAAGTTGTCGAGGTTTGAGACGATGCCGAAGCCCCAGACGAGCAAGATGACCGCTTCGATAGGGTGTCCGGTGACGAACAACAAAAGCGCGGCGGGCACATATGCGACGGGCGCGCCGACGAGAGGAATCATCGCAAAGAGCGTTGTGATCGCCCACCACGCGAGCGGGTTTGGCACGCGCAGTATCGCGTACGCAATGAGACAGAGGACGCCCTGCACGATTGCGACGGCGACGACGCTATAGAAAACAGCGCGGATCGTCGCACCCATCTTGTTGATGATCGCGATCGTGCTGTCGCGCGGCAAAGGCATCAGTTCGGTGACTGGATCCAGAAGCCTGTGGCTGTCGCGCAACATAAAGAACGTCGTGAGGAACGCGATTACGAGCGTGACGATCATCATGACCAGACGCTTTGCGCCGTCCCTGATCGGCACGTAAATGTCGGACACGATCTGCGACTTGTTCTTCTCGATGTAATCGGAGAGCGTAAAGTCGTTGATCCCCAATCCCTGTAGAAACGGGACAACGGTGACGTCTGCCTCCGTCGCAAGGTTGTGAAGAGTGATCTTGCCATCGGGCGTGTCGGCAACGAGGGACGAGGCGAAGTTGTAGACCTGGATGCTCCCTACGACCAAGAATCCCAGCAGTGGAACGATGATGATGAAGGCCGTGAAAAGCGTGACGTAGAGCGACGCGAGGGTGTCGCGGTGCTTCCGCTTCTCGAGCCTTTGCTGCGTTCGCTTGTACCAAGGGTGCAGGAGCACGCTGAGGACGCCCGCCCAGAGAAGCGCCGGGATGAACGTCCAGAGCAGCATCACGGCGGCGACGAGCAACGAGACGGTGATCAGCCAAAAGACGACTTTCCCGTTGCCGTGTTCGATCTGTTGGCCCATACGCTTGGTCTGCTCTACGGTCTAGACGTTGCTGCGGTTGCCAACGAACCGCACGGCTTCCTTTTCAGCCCCCTCGGTGTCTGTGTGGAGGAGCTTCCCTTCGATGACGAGCTCGCTCAGGTGCTTTTTTACCCTGCCGACCTGCTCGCCCTCATTGATTCCCGTGACCTCCATGATGCGCTCACCGGATATGGGGCTGTCGAGCAGCTCGTGCGGCGTTCTTTCGGCGACGCGGACGAGGACCTCTCGCACGTGTTCGTAGTCCGGTCTCTTGACTCCAGGTGCGTGGGCTGCGGAGTCGGCCTCACAGAGTTCGATGAATCGCTCAGTCTGGTCTTTGAGGTCCCTCAGGAGGCGCCTTGCCGCGGAGTCCGAGAAGTCCTTGATTCCCATTAGGCGCATGTGGTGACGGACGAGGAGCGCGACCGCGTCGATGTCGTCGTTTGAGAACTTGAGTCTCGCCATGATCTCCCGCGACATCTTTTCTCCTTCTGTGTCGTGGCCATGGAAGGTGATCTTTCCTGACTCTTCTTTGCGGCACTTTGGTTTTGCGACGTCGTGGAAGAGCGCGGCGAGGCGCAGGGTGAGGTCGCGGGGGTCGGCGCTCGCGACGGCCTCGACGGTGTGCGACCACACGTCGAGATGGTGGTAAGGGCCCTGATCCATCCCAACCCCTTCACAGAACTCGGGTGCGATGTGCTGCATGAGGCCGAGGTCCATGAGGTCGACGAGGCACTCGTGGCCGTCGGGAAGTTGGAGCATTTTGGTGAGCTCCTCGCGGATGCGCTCTGCGCTGATAATAGTGAGGCGTTCGGCGCCATCTTCTATCGCTTCGTAAAGACCCTCAGCCGGGTCGAACCCGAGCTGCCAGGAGAAGCGGACCGCGCGCAGCATTCTGAGCGGATCGTCGTGGAAGGTCTGCTTGGGGTCGAGGGGCGTGCGGAGGATGCGGTGCTCGAGGTCGCGCTTGCCTTTTCCGAGCGGGTCTAGGAGCTCGCCGGTGAAGAGGTCCTCCATGAGCGCGTTGACGGTGAAGTCGCGGCGGAGGGCGTCCTCTTCGATCGTCGCAGGCTTGACGTCGGGCTTTCTTGAGGTGTCTTCGTAGGACTCCTTTCTTGCGGAGGCGAACTCGATCGTCGCCCCGTCGGCCTGGACCATCGCTGTGCCGAAGCGCGGGTAGGTGACGGGCGGGATCGTGGCGACCTTCTTCTTCCAGAGGATCTCGGCGGCCTTGGCCGCGTCGCCGATGACGACGATATCAATGTCGTTTGCGACCTTGCGGTTGAGGAGCCGGTCGCGCACCGCTCCGCCGACGATCCAGGCGCGGCCTTCGAACTCCGTGCCTTTGAGGGCTTCTCTCACCCGGTCGAGCTTTGGGCGGGGCATTGGTCTTTATTATGTCGGAGGTTCGGAGGTTCGGGGGTTTGGGGGATCGGCGGGTTCGACGGGTTCGGCGGGTCAGAAACCTCGCCTCCTAGCCCCCTCTCCCATTTTTCGATGGGAGAGGGGGGAGTGCTGAGCTACTCTTCGATCGGCGCGATGTACGAGACGAACTTGAGCTTGGCAAGTTCTAGAAGAACCTTGGCGTCGACCGTACCGAACACGGCATGAAGGCCGTTGTCTTGATCTGCGACGACGAAGCCGAGGTCCTCGAGCTGCTTTTTCCAATCGTCTGGCCAATCAAAGACCATGACGATCAGTTCGAGCTTTCCTGTCTTGGCGTCCTTGAGGGACGCGTGTAACTTCAAAGCAGGAACCGATGCGAGCTGGGTGCGGAGAACTTCAAGTTCCTCTTTGCTGCTCGGCCTGGCGGGCCGGTACAGTCCTTGGGTTGGCGGTCCACTGGCGGCAGCTGCGCCGCCGGCGCCGCCAAACCCACCGCCACCGCTAGCGGCTGCTCCGCCACGACCTTGCATCCTCATTACCGAGCCTGTCGCCGCCTTGTCTTGATAGTGTCCGCCAAAGATGCCCTCATAGCTGACGCCGTCGGCCATCTCGATCGGGACGCGCACGGTGCGGTGGTGGCCGCCGATGTTGACGACGCGCTTTTCGACCGCGACGAACGAGGTCCACTGAGACATGATGCCGTTCGCGAGCGCGAACTGCGCAAACCGCTCGTCGTTCTCCCTGTACTGCTTTCCTCCGCGCGTTGATGCCGTGGCAGCGTAGTAGTCCTCGCGGACCATGTCGTCGAGCTTCTTGCGGGCCCACATCTTGGCGATTCCGCTGTTGCCCGCGCCTTCAGCCGGGAACACGACGTCGATCGTGCGGGTCCACGGCTCTCCGGCAAGGCTGCCGCCGATCGTCACCTTCGCGGGACCGGGTTTGTCGTACTTTCCGAACACGACGAGAGGCGAATCGGAGAACAGATCCGGCACCGCGTTCGGTGTGACGTCGTGAGTGTTCCCGCCAGCTATCCTGACCTGTACGTCTGTCAGAACCGGCGTCTGCGTCCGCCGCAGGAACCGCTCGATCGCCGGGGCGACGTCGTCGGCGAGGGTCACGATCTCGGATGCGCCGCGCCCTTCGTAGCTCATGCCGTCGATGAGGAAGCGGTTGACGGAGTTGCCGATGCCAAACGTGAACAGCCGCGCGTTGAGACGGTTGGTCTGGACCATCTGCAGGATGTCGAAGTCGTCGCCGACATAGCCGTCGGAGTTGAACACGATGAGTTTGAGCCTTCCGTCGATCGGCCTGTGCGCCATGGTGGCGGTCAGGGGTGGGAGGAAGTTGGTCCCGCCGCTGGCCTGCAGGCCTTGTACGAACTGCTTTGCCTGCCTCACGAGGTCGGGTCGGTTCGGCATGGACTCAGGCCACAGTTGGTTGACTCCTGTCGTGAACGTGACGACGTTGAACAGGTCGTCGGGGCGGAGCTTGTCGATCATAGCGAGCGTGAGCTCCTTGGACTTCTCGATCGGGAAGCCTGACTGACTCCCGCTCTGGTCCATCACGAACACGACCTCGCGCGGTGCGGCGTACTTTTCAACGTCGGCGCGCGGGGGGACGATCGTCAGACAGAACGTGCCGTTGTGCGCGATCAGCCCTTCGGTGACTCCCGAGCCAGCAGGCGCCCATTTGAGGATGAAGTCGCGGTTGGGGATCTCACGGTTGTTGGACAGCGAGACGTCGTACTTGCCGGCGCCACGCTTGTCGACCTTGACTGCATGAAGCACGGACTTGACGGATTCCAGGGACATTCCTGCGTCCAGGTGCACTGTCAGTGAGACGTCGTGCCCGGTGCGCGTGCCCTTCGGCGTGATCGGCGGCGAGATTTGGCCGGGGTCAGGCGCATTCATTGTGTTGCGCGGCCCGACTACCATGGGGAACGAGAACTCGAACTCGCCGTTCTCGTACTTGAGCAGTTCGACGTAGCTGATCTCGACCTGCACTGTCGCTCCGGGCATGATGTTCGCGATCGACTGCGTGAAGATGTTGGGGCGCTCCTGGTCAAGGAGTGCTGCGGTCATTCCCGCGTTCCGTGCGGCGTCATAGATAGCTCGGGCCTCTTCGGCGCGCTTGATCTCTCCCTCGACGATCCGTTCGCCGACCTTGATCCGCATGCGGTCGACGGCGGCATCGGCTGGTAGCGGAAACGTATAGACCGCTTCGATCGGCGTCCTGCTCGGGTTGGTGAAGGTCTGGGTGACCGTCACTCTGGAGGCAATGCCGGCGACGTCCGCCTCGACGGAGGTGTGTCTGAGCGGCATGACGAGGGCGGGTCTGCCGTCCCGGTCGGGGATTCCGATCAGTTGCCCCGGGGTGTTGTCGGCCTGCTGGCCGCCTGCGAGGGCGAACGCGACGAGAAACGAAGTCAGCATGTTCTCTCCGAACTCCCCTCGATTGATCTGACCCTTGGAGGGGTCAAGTGGTTACGGTGGTTTTTCGAGGTGCCTTTCAAGTTCGACTTTGTTCTCAGTGTCTCGAGCGTCCCGGTCTGTTCAAGTTTGTTGGCGAGGGTGGGTATCCTCTGGCACCTGTGGGGCATTAGCTCAGTTGGGAGAGCGCTTCCATGGCATGGAAGAGGTCAGGGGTTCGAATCCCCTATGCTCCACCA
>JANWJY010000016.1 GCA_025451715.1 Fimbriimonadaceae bacterium
CCTGATCGCGATCTTCGCGTCCGCGCTCATTTCATTGCCTTATGGAGACAGTGTCGCACAGGAGCGGCTTGAGGACACAAACAACGGAATCAGGGTCGTCACCACGACTAACGAGCAGGCTCGCCTTACTGCCGCAGTCAGCAAGGAGATAACAGGTTCAATCGCGGTCCTCAAAGAAAAGGAGGTCCGCGACGCGTTTGTCTCCAAGCTCGACGAGACTCTGTTGCTCTACGTCTCCAATGGGAACTCGCTGGGCGAAGCAGGTGCAGCCGCCGCAGACGATTACATCCAAATGTCCTGGCCGAGGGCGGTCCCTGTCTCGCTGAATAATCCCACGGGCAGTTCTGAAAGATTCACAGAAGAGGTTCGAGATCCCAGACCCGTTCTCCAACCGAGCCGCAAGGCAGTGTCGGCTGCAGGGCCGACAATTCGGAAGAAACTGGAAGCCAGCCTCGATGCGCTGAGGTCTGAGACAGCACAACTCAAGTTCGAGGTCGAAGAGTCAGAGTCGATCCTTCAAACTGCGCTCTCCGAGTTTTTCGGCGGTTCGACCGCTGTGCCTGAAGGGTTCGAACCATTCTTGGAGTCGTTCGTGTCGCGCGTCAAGAGCGTGCTGTTCGATCGGCTCGCCGAAGAGGACGCAAGGGCCAGGGCCGTAAAGACGGCACGGTACTGTTTGGCTCATCCCATCGAGCAATGGGTCAAAAGGAGCGCCCTCGTCGCGTCGATGGACCAAAGCATCGCGGACAGAGACTGGTCCTTGGCACAGTCACAGTTCACGGAGCTCGAGATGCTGGATCCCGGCTATGCCGACCGCGAAGACATGCAGTCGAGAATGACCCTGGTCGATCTCAACGTCAGGGTGATGGACATCGAGGCAGACATTGGATTGGGCAATTGGGAGGCCGCGATCAACGCCTATGACTCGCTCCCGTCTGCCTACATTGGTCTAGCGGAAGAGCAACGCGTACGTGAAATGCTCGCCCAATCGATTATCCAGCTTGGAGAAGACGAAGCGGTCTTGGCCGCTCTCAAACAGCGGCTCACGACCCCCGATCCCATCGAAGGGGGTGTCCCGTCCTTCCGATTCGACGACCACCTCGTACAAGAGATCGCTATTCAGTCCAGCGAACTGCTCGCTCCCGACTTGATCTGCCCGATTTGCCAGATGCCGCTCTGGGCCCCTGGATGCATCGCAAGGTGACCGATTGCCGTCAGAGCGGCACACTCCCCATCCATTGAACCTGGGCCAGATAGAATCAGGCTTCGATGCGCGAGAGGTACGAGCCGGGCGAGTTTGAAGCGGGTTGGAGGGCCAGGTGGGCCGAGGCCGACCTCTTTAAGACCCGAGAAGAAGAGGGCCGCGAGAAGTTCTACGCCGCCGACTTCTTCCCATACCCCAGCGGCGCGGGGCTCAGCGTCGGGCACTGCCGCAACTACGTCCCCACCGACGTCCTGTGCCGAATGAAGGTGATGCAGGGCTACAACGTCCTGCACCCGATGGGGTTCGACGCCTTCGGCCTGCCCGCCGAAGTCGAGGCGATCAAGCGCAAGACCCACCCCGCGCCGATGATCGACCAGTACGCCGCCACATATCGGCGACAGATGGATCTTATCGGGGTTTCGTACGATTGGAGCCGGTCGTTCAAGTCGTGCGACCCGGACTACTACCGCTGGACGCAGTGGATCTTTACACTGCTCTATAAGAAGGGTCTCGCCTACAGAAAGGATGCGACCGTCAACTGGTGTCCCTTCGACAAGACCGTCCTTGCCGACGAAGAAGTGGTCGGAGGGCTGTGTTGGCGCTGCAACAACCCGGTCGAGAAAAAGAAGGTGCCCCAGTGGTTCTTCAGGATCACCGCGTACGCGGACCGTCTCGTCGACGACTTGGACGACTTGGACTGGCCGGAAGGAATCAAGGCGCAGCAGCGCAACTGGATCGGCCGCAGCGAGGGCGTGGAGTTTGAGATGGTTCTGGCGGCAGGCACCGACCAAACCCGGACAAGTCCGAACGAACCTGAACCGACCCAAACGAACCCGAACCAACCCGACCAGGTCCGTACGGTCGAAGACGAGTTGGCAGCCATGAAGGCCGAGATCGCCGCAGAAGGCGGCGCTGGCGAGTGGGAAAAGCAGTACAAGATCGACGACATCACCAAGAAGCTTGACAAGGCGCAAGAGGGGCTCGCGAAAGGCACGGCGAAGTTCGAGCGCGCGATTCTGAACATCAAGGCCGACGAGCTCGAGTCGTTCCAAATCCTGGAAAAGGAGAAGCGCGCCAGCTTCCGCGTCTTCACCACGCGCATCGACACGATCTTTGGCATGACCTTCTGCGTGCTCGCCCCCGAGCACCCGCTGGTCACCAAGATCTTCGACGTCACCTCCACCACGGACGCGATCGCGATGCGCGACTACATCGACCGCGCAAAGGCGATGTCCGACGCAGACCGCAACGCGATCGGCCGCGAGAAGACCGGCGTCTTCACGGGCGTGTCCGCGATCAACCCCGCGAACGGGAAGCGCGTTCCGATTTGGATCGCCGACTACGTGATGATGGGCTACGGCACAGGCGCGATCATGGCCGTCCCCGCGCACGACGAGCGGGACTTCCAATTCGCTGTATCATACGGCCTACCTGTTCACGCAGTCATCGAACCACCCCTAATAGGAGGCAATGCGCCAGAAGCAGTAAGAGCATTTGCTGAAAAGCACCTTGGCGAAAAGTTCGATGCGATCCCATACAAGGGCCGGCTAGAGTTAATCTTAGGAATCTTGTCAGGCGAGTACGAACAGTCACAGCGCGAGAAGGAGTGGTCTGACGAAATGCTTGCCGACTTCGCGGCAGTCCTCTCGCTTCACACTAACTCGGGCGAGCCCATACCATTAGACCAGTTGCTTTTTGATATTCGGGAGGAATTCTTCTTGATGCAAGTGCAGTCGGATGGGAGCTCTGCGTTGGCTGTCTCGGCACGCTATCCTGACTTGACTCAGACTCTTGCTAAGGGCATGGCCATCAAATATCTGAATCACCACGGCCTTGTGCACGATTCACAAGTGATTGAGTGCCTTACTCGCATCTTGAGGTACTTTGCATCCTCTATTGGGAATCACCTTAGATCAAGCGTCCCCGCCATTGCTGGCCTTGTTTACTCTGGAAAGGAGGGGTGTCTCATCAACAGCGGCGAATACAGCGGCCTCACCGTACAAGAGGGCCAGCAAAAACTCACCGAGTGGATTACCGCGCTCGGAATCGGCGAGAAGAAGCGACACTACAAGCTCCGCGACTGGCTGATATCCCGCCAGCGCTACTGGGGCTGCCCGATCCCGGTCATCCACCAAGCGGACGGCACGATGGACGTCGTCCGCGACCAGGACTTGCCCGTCGAGCTGCCGAAGGTCGACCACTATGAGCCAGGCGAAGACGGCTCATCCCCGCTCGCGCACATCGCCGACTTCGTAAACGTCACAGACCACGACGGCCGATTGGGAAGAAGAGAGACCGACACGATGGGCGGCTTCGCGTGCTCCTCGTGGTACTTCCTAAGGTTCTGCGACCCGCACAACGACCAAAAAGCCTGGGACCCAGAAAGGGTCAAGTACTGGATGCCCGTCGACTGTTACGTCGGTGGCGCGGAGCACGCGGTCATGCACTTGCTCTACGCCCGCTTCTGGACAAAAGTCTTGTACGACGAGGGCCTGGTCCCCGTGCAAGAGCCGTTTGCGAGACTAAAGAACCAGGGCCAGGTGCTCGGTCGTACTCCGTATCGTAAACCCAAGAAGGGCGAGACGCTCGGCGCTGGTGAAGAAGTAGTGTTGATTTCCTACGAAGAGGCCGCGAAGCTGCCCGAGAAGGCCATCACGTGGCGATGGGTCCGAATGAGCAAGTCCAAAGGCAACGTCGTCACGCCTGACGAGGCCGTCGAACAGTTCGGCGCAGATGCGCTGCGCCTGTTCGAGCTGTTCGTCGCGCCGTTCGAGTCGGACGTCGAGTGGACCAACGACGGCATGGTCGGCACATCGCGCTTCTTAACACGGGTATTCAAATTGGCAGCTGCCCTAGAACCATTCTATGTCGATGAGTGGGAGAAATTGGAGACGTTTACGGATATACAGAATTACATCATTGACCGAGATCCACACATCCGGTCGATTCGCACCAAGACGCACAAGGCAATTGCGCGGGCGACTAAGGACATTGAGGAATTCAAGTTCAATACGTACGTCGCAGGACTCATGGAGTTCGTCAATTGGCTAACCGTTACGAGGAACGAGATAGCTCACGGGCAACAATTCTTTGAGAACAAGGCTTACGAACCGCTGGATGTCGACGACGGCTCGAACATCACACATGAGTGGACCTATGCCACCGATCCCATGCCGATTCGGTTTGCTCTGAGTGAGGCTCTACATACTCTTATCCTTCTGCTCTCTCCGGGCGCGCCGCACACCGCCGACGAGATATGGGCGGCTCTCGGCAACAAAGGGTTCACGTACGACCAAAAATGGCCGCAGGCAGACCCCGCACTCACGAAGGAGGACACCGTCACGATCGCAATCCAGGTCAACGGCAAGCTGCGAGACACCGTCGAACTCCCCGCGGACGCAACACAAGACCAAATGGAAGCTGCGGCGAAGGCGTCAGAAAAGGCGATGGCCCACACACAAGGTCTCACCGTGAGAAAAACAATCGTTGTGCCCGGCAAGCTCGTCAATATCGTTGCGAACTAGCGAAATGAAGTACCTGCCAGCGCTCATCCTGTTCATCGGCCTCGCGGCGTGGATGATCGTCGCCGGAAGGCAGCCCACCGGCGAAGAGGACCGGTACAAAATCCTGACCGGCGAACAGTTCGACGCTGCCCTCGCCAAAGTGCGCGACCTCACGCAGGACCCGATTCTGAAGTTTGACGAGGGCAGAAAGCTGACCGAAAAGCAGGTCGACGACCTGAAGGAAGGCGCCAAGAAGATCCAGCAGCTCATTGCCTTCGAGCCGACGAACTTCGTGCCGTACGTGATGTTGGCCAAATCGCAGCGCGCGCTGGGACAGGCAGAAGAGGCCGCGCGCAACTACCAGCAGGCGCTCCTCCTCCTGCCGAAGGAGATCAAAGACCAGGATACGCTGTGGACCGCCGCAGAAGTGAACTACGACCTCGGGACGCACTACTATGAGAACGGCGAATACAAGAAGGCGGAGCAGTACGCACTAGAAGCGGTGCAAATGATCAACACGCACCCGAAGTACCTCGTCGGGCTCGCGGCGATCCAGGCGCAGCTCGGAAAGTTCAAAGACGCACGGACCCTGCTCGATAGCGCGATGCAGATCGACCCGGACAACGAGTTCTCCAAGAGTCTGGACGCGGAACTGAAGACGGTCGGACACTAGTACGGCGACTTCTTGATCTGCGCCCAAGTGCGCGGGAAGTTCTTCGGCGTCTTTCCCACTTTGCGAAACACCGGGAACAGCCTCACGACGTCAGTGTCAGGCAGCGAGCGGGTCTCGACCGACCCAAGGCTCAGACCCAGTTCTTCAACCGCGATCGACTTGATGAATCCGATCTCGGATGGCGTGCGAAAGGGGATGACCGCACCGCCGACCTTGGCCCATGCCGCGCTGATCTCGAGCTGTGTACCGAGCGGCGCGACCGCGCGGCCGGTCACGACGTCGAACGACTCCCTGTTCGTCACCTCTTCTCCGCGGTGCAGTTTCACGCGAAGGTTTGGCAGAGGAACGGCAGAGAGCGGCCGCAGCGCCTTCGCCGTGCTATCCATCGCAGTGACCTTCAGGTCCGGCCGTGCACAAGCCAATGGCCACGCGGGAATGCCCGCGCCCGTTCCAATGTCGAGCACCATCGCGCCAACAGGAATCAGGTCTGCGATCAACAACGACTCGATAAAGTGCCGCACCTCACACTCCGCAAGAGACACTCGCGTAAGGTTCATCACCTCGTTCAACCGGTACAGCTCTTCCCTAAACCTGGAGAACTCCGAAAGCTGCGCCGCTGAAAGGGCCATCCCCTTCTCAAGACAGAACGCGGTGAGCAGTTTCAGATCCATTGCACAGATTCGGAGCGCGGGCCTCTGGCCCGCCCCTCACTGCGGTCCTCCGGGCCGCTGCGACCGCCGCCATTGTAGTTGACAAGGTCCATCGCGGTGACCACAGGTTACCTTTGGATAGAATCGCGGGGATGGACAAGATGGGGCGGTTCCGAGCGGCCGGCTTTACTCTCGCGACACTAGGGCTGTTATTCGCCGCGTCTTCGCTCGTCCCCGGCTTCATTCCTAAAGAGCAGTTTCCGTGGCCATTGCTCGTCGGCTCGTTCATCTATCTCAACGGCGCGTTCCTCGTGATGATCGGCTCGCGCGGCGGCGATGCAAAGCTGCAAATGGGAAGGCTGCGCTTTATCCGCCTCGGCTTTGTCGCGGTGTTCGGCCTGATCGTTTGGAAGATGTTCGCGCCCTAGTCGAAAGTGACCCCGACGTGCGAGAGCAGCCGCACGATCACGTCGCGGTCGTAAGTCTCCATTTCAGAGGCCTTCTTCGACTCCTGGTTCGCCTCTAGCTCTTGGCCATCGAGCCGCAAGAAAACCTCGAGCAGCCCGTAGTTCAGCCGGTCCTCTGAGTTTAGGTCGCCAGCAAGGCGCAGCGCACGGATCGCCTCCGCGTGCTTTCCCGAGCCCCAAAGCGCAACTCCAGAAAGCTGATAGAGCTTGTCGTCGCCCGGCGAAAGCTCTGCCGCTGCCGCAAACGACTTAACGGCCTCGTCGAAGCGATGCATCTCCAAGAGCAAGTCCCCCATCCAGTAGTGGTAGAACGCGTCGTCCGCCGCAAAGGACACCGCGCCGGCGATCGCCTCGAGAGCCATCTTCGGGCGTCCCATCTTTCGCAACAGCTCCGCCTGTCGAAAGTGGTTATAAGCGTTGCCCGGCTCGAGCTCGATCGCCCGCTGAAGCTCGTTCAATGCCTCAGAGTTCTTTCCGTACGATTCGAGCAGGTCGCCGATCCCGCGCGCGATCTCGCCAGTCTCGCGTATCTTCGCAGCGGACTTGAACTGCTTGTACGCCTGCGGCGCCATCCCTGCGGCCTCGTACGCGGCGCCGAGTTCCAAAAGCACATCGTGCCCGTCGCCTGTGGTCTGCTCTAGCGCGCGCCGAAAGTGGATGATCGCACCCTCGTAATCGTCCTCCGACATGCACAGCCTCCCGATCTCCTGGCTCTCTTCGCGCGTCTTCCCTTCCCGCTCGCGGTACTGCGAAACGATGTTCGATGCGCCAGCACCGGGGAGGTCGAACAGCTCACGGATGAGCTGAGGCTCGGAGTCCATGAGACTAACCTACCCCGACGGGCTTGATCGTAACCGTGCAAGGGTAACTTCCGCCCGAAAGCGGGATGGTCTCTAGGTAGAACGTCTTGCTCTCTCCCGGTGCGAGCGTGACCTTGAAGAATTGGTTCGTCGTCTTCGGCTGCAAAAGCGGCGTGCGATACACGAGCCCATTGATGCGGAAGAACGCACCGGTGTACCCCGCGCTCGATTCGAACACGAACTCGATCTCTGTCGCAATCGCTGTTGGGTTCGTGAGCAAAGCCTCGACCTTGTAAACGATCCCGAAGTTTCCGTCGAGCTTGCCATCGTCGTCGACACGCCCGACCGCCTCCTGACCGATGCGGATATATCCCCACCTCTCGCCAACGACATAGTTCAGCTTCAGCGACTTCTCGGCGGGACTGTAGACGTGCTGCGCCTGCCCGACGAGGTTCGTTGGATCGTCGGCAAGGCTCGTCGTCGGCATTGTGTACGCGAAGTTGCCCGAGGGACGCGAGACAAGGCTTGCGACTGCGTCGCCGATGAACAGCGCGCTCCCCTCGACGCCGTGCAGCGCGAGCAGGCCGCTCGCAGACTCGTTCAGTCCGACCGTCTCCCACACGATCGGCACCGCAGAGTGCGGCGGCACCTCGATCACCGAAGCCGAACCACGGACCCACCGCGGGAAGAACTGCTCTCCTGCCATGTAGCCCGCGTAAGTCGGGTTGATGTGCACCGGTGCATCGCCCAAAGTCACGGCGACACGAGCGGGTCTGTCCTGCGTGTTTACGAGAACGTACTTGACCTCGATCTTCGATCCAACAGAATTGAGGTGATGGTAGAGCACCCGCGCGCCCTTCCCTTCCTGTACGCGCCCCCAATAAAGTCGCCCAATTTGAGTGATCGTCTCGGGGTGGTTGCTGTACCACAGCTCCTCGCTCACCGTGTCGAGCATCCCCTCGTTTTTGAGCTCCACGTCGATCTCTGCATCCACCGGATACCGGCCGAGCGCGCGTATCGTCGCGCGGACCTTCGTCGATCCTTTCTGCGCTGGCACCAGCTCCGGAGGATTGATCGCTTCGACGGAAACCTGCGCCCCAGGTGCAGAAGCGATCACCGCAAGAGCCGCGCGAGTCGCGGCGTTGGCAACGGTCGCCTTGTCCGCGGGGCGGCCCATGACGTACGCGGTCGAAGGCACGCCAATCGTCGCAGCCGGAAGCATCACGTTGACGAGCAGCGTCTCAACGCGCTGGCCGTACGTGACGGTCACTTTGCTCTCGCCGACCGATTCGCCCTTGATCGTGATGGTCCCGTCGCGCTGTGTGGCCTTCGCCGGGCCGACCGGGTCGAACTTGAGCATCGTCTTGCTCGCAGCAGGGCCGGTGACTTCGACCTCCACCGTTCCGCCGATCGGCATCCAAACTTTCTTGCTCGCCAAAATGAACGCGACCGAGTCAACCGCTTTCTTGAGTTTGTCTGCGACTTCCTTTGTAAGCTCATCGACACTGCGCCTGTGCGCCTTCGCCTCCGCGGCGTCGATCGTCATGACCTTTGCAACACCAAGTCGAACGATCCCATACGCACCTTCTCGCGCAGAGGAAACTTCGAACGCGCTCGAAGCCTTGATCGCGTTTGCTGCCGAAAGCGCACGCTTCTCTGGAGTGAATGTCGCAGAGCCGGTCAAGATCGTCACGACCTCAGTGTTGTTGACGAAAAGCTTCGCGCCCTTGGCGTGTGCGGGCACGCCGGCGTAGCCCAGCCCCGCCAGCAGGACGACACATCCGACCGATATCACCCGCACTATGGGTGTAGACGGTACCCAAGCTCCCATGGTTTCCCCTGCCATGCCATCCAGAACCGTGCCATTTACCGGGGAGGGTGACTCTCTCCGCGGAGCGCGGGCTTCCGGCCCGCCCCTCAATGCGGGTCTCCGGCCCGCGCGCCGTTCCCTCTCCCTTGGGAGAGGGTGCGAACGATTGAAGTCCTTTCCGACTGGACCCTAAACCCTTGACCCTTGAACCTTGAACCTGTATCCTCCACACCATGGATCCCAAGTCTATCGCAGAGGTCTTCCAACAGATCATCGACGGCGACGACATCCCCGCCCCAGCAGGGATGCTCAAGACCATAAAGACGGAAAGCGCGGCGAAGCGACTCTCAGGCTTCCCCTACTCGATCCTCGAAAACCTCTGGCACGCCGTCTTCTGGCAGACGATCTGGCTGAACCGCCTCGAAGGAAAGAAGGCACTGAGCTTCATCGCCGACTGGCAGTCTCCCGACCCGAGCGAATTCCCCGTCCTACGCACGCAGTTCATCGCCAACCTCGAAAAGGCGCGCAAGACCGCAGGGGGAAAACATTTCAAGCACAAGATGGACTCCGACGAGAAGGCCGTCAAGACCCTCGTCGCAATGGCGATCCACGACAGCTACCACATCGGCCAGATCAACTTGATGAAACGTGTGATCAGAAAGTCGAAAGGATGACGGACGGGAGGGTGCCGTTCCATCAGCACCGCGCTTGCCGCCTTCTCGGAGCGCGGGCCTCCGGCCCGCCCCTCACTGCGGGACTCTGTCCCGCTGCCGCCGCAAGCGTGCCACAGTTGTTCCTGGGACGCCGGGGCCACCCGGTCACGGAATCGGACTCAGCACGCCCCGCCCGTACGCGATAAACCCCATGAGCAGGCCAAGCACGAGGCTCATGACGATCGGCCCGACCTCGCCGTACTTGATGTGCACCCCGATGAACACAAGGCTCTCGACCGCCAAGACCGCGGCGGCCAACACCGTGAGCCTCGGTTGCCAGCGAAGGGCGGAGGGAACGATCAGCGCGACTGCGGAGACCAACTCAATGACGCCGAG